>NZ_JBFUID010000002.1:0-234820 GCF_056402055.1 Pseudomonas sp. P4_C4
GGGTCATGTGTACACCCTGTAGGAGCTGCCGAAGGCTGCGATCTTTTGGGATCAATGCGGTTTAACGAATCGCATCAATCCAGCATCAACACCTTGGCCAGAACGATCTTCGGCCCTTTCATCTTCTTGATGATGATCCGCAGGCCTTCGACTTCCAGCACTTCTTCCTCTTCCGGAACGCGCTTGAGGCTCTCATAGACCAGTCCGGCAAGGGTTTCGGCTTCGACGTGGTCGAGGTCGATGCCCAGCAGTCGTTCAACCTTGAACAGCGGCGTATCGCCCCGCACCAGCAGTTTGCCCGGCTGATACGCGAGGATCCCGCGTTCGGCCTTGCGGTGTTCGTCCTGGATGTCGCCCACCAGCACTTCCAGCACGTCTTCCATGGTCAGGTAGCCGATGATGTTGCCGTCGGCCTCTTCGACCACAGCGAAGTGCGAGCCGCCCTTGCGGAACTGCTCCAGCAGCTGCGACAGCGGCATGTGCCGCGACACGCGCTCCAGCGGGCGGGTCAGTTCGGCCAGGTTGAACGACTCGGGAATGTGGTCCAGCGCCGCCAGTTCCAGCAGCAGATCCTTGATGTGCAGCAGGCCGACGAACTCCTGGCGCTCGCTGTCGTACACCGGGTAGCGGCTGAATTTGTGGCGACGGAACAACGCCAGGATTTCCTTGAGCGGTGCATTGAACTCCAGGGTGACCAGGTCTTCCCGGGAGTTGGCCCAGTCGACCACTTCCAGTTCGCCCATCTCCACCGCCGAGGCCAATACACGCATGCCTTGGTCACTCGGGTCCTGGCCACGGCTGGAGTGCAGGATCAGTTTCAGTTCTTCACGGCTGTAGTGATGCTCGTGATGCGGGCCGGGTTCACCTTGCCCTGCAATGCGCAGGATGGTGTTGGCGCTGGCGTTGAGCAGGTAGATGGCCGGGTACATGGTCCAGTAGAACAGGTACAGCGGCACGGCGGTCCACAGCGACAGCAATTCGGGCTTGCGGATCGCCCAGGATTTCGGGGCCAGTTCGCCGACCACGATGTGCAGGTAGGAAATGATGAAGAACGCGGTGAAGAACGATACCGCCTTGACGACTTCGGCCGAATCGACTCCGACCGCGCTCAACACCGGCTCAAGAATGTGGGCAAACGCAGGTTCACCGACCCAACCCAGGCCCAGGGAGGCGAGGGTGATACCCAATTGGCAGGCAGACAGGTAAGCATCGAGTTGACTGTGCACGGTGCGCAGGATGTGCCCGCGCCAGCCGTTTTTGTCAGCGATGGCCTCGACTCGGGTCGAGCGTAGCTTGACCATGGCAAATTCCGCCGCAACGAAAAAACCGTTGAGCAAAACCAGGATCAGAGCAAAAAGAATCATGCCGAAGTCGGCGAAAATTGTAGCGAGGGTCAAGCCAGGGGAAGGGTCCATGATGGAGTTTTGCGGGTTCCGTATATTCAAGAGAGAAGTAAAAACCGCGCCTGAAAGGCAGGCGCAAGTCAGCCAATGTAGCGGCTGACTTGGCGGTTGCCTAGTGGCGCGTGCTGGCCGGTATCAATCGGCGGTGCTGATAACCCGTGATTTGGTGACCTGAGCCGGGGCAAAGTGGCAAGTAAAGGTGCTGCCGTGGCCCGGTACACTGCTGATTTCCATCCGTGCCCGATGACGTAACAAAACGTGTTTGACGATTGCCAGCCCCAGGCCCGTGCCGCCGGTGTTGGAGTTGCGGCTGGAGTCGACGCGATAGAAGCGTTCGGTCAGGCGCGGCAGGTGTTTGGCATCGATGCCGATCCCGGAGTCCTGCACACTCAGGTGCGCTCCCTGGTCATCGCCCCACCAGCGAATTCGGATATTGCCTTCGGCCGGGGTGTATTTCACCGCGTTGAACACCAGGTTGGAAAACGCACTGCGCAACTCAGCCTCGCTGCCCTTGAGCAGAATCGTCGGGTCGGCTTCCAGGATGATTTTCTGGTTTTTCTGGCCGGACAACTGCTGCGCATCGCTCTTGATCGATTGCAGCAAGCCGTCGATCGGCACCGGCTGGTTGTCCGACGGATAATCGGTGGCTTCCAGCTTGGCCAGCAACAACAGGTCGTTGAGCAGGGTCTGCATGCGTCCGCCTTGTTGCTGCATCTGCTGCAAGGCACGGCTCCAGCGCGGGTTCACCTCGTCGACGTTGTCGAGCAAGGTTTCCAGGTAACCGCAGATCACCGTCAACGGTGTGCGCAGTTCATGGGACACGTTGGCGATAAAGTCTTTGCGCATTTGCTCAAGCTGATGGATGCGCGTCACATCGCGCACCAGCATCAAGTGTTCGTTGTTGCCGTAGCGGGTGATGTACAGCTGAATGCGCACGCGGTCGTTGGTCGGCGAGGGGATTTCCAGCGGCTCGGCGTAGCTGTCTTGCTCGAAGTATTCCTTGAAGCGCGGATGGCGCACCAGGTTGGTCACCGGTTGGCCGCTGTCCTGTGGCGTCTTGAGGCCCAGCAGGGTTTCGGCGGCGCGGTTCCACCATTCCAGGTTGCCGTCGGTGTCGAGCATGATCACCGCGTCTTTCAGCGCGGCGGTGGATTCCTGAACCCGGTCGATCACCGCTTGCAGGCGCCCGCGAACCCGTTGGTCGCGGCGTTGCAGGTGATAGATGCTGTCGAATACCTCGCCCCACAGGCCGTAGCCGTCGGGCGGTGCTTCATCGGGTTTGTGCAGGCGCAGCCACTCGTGCAGACGCAGCAATTGCTTGAGGGTCCAGGCCAGGTAAAGACCCAGGCCTGCGGCGAGGCTCCAGCCGTAATAGCCGGTGATCAGGCCGATCACCAGGCAGGCGGTGACCAGCAGCAGCATGTGGCGAATCAGGGTGCCATGCCAGTTTTGGTTCACGAAAAAAATACGTCCTTGAAAGTGAAACCGCTGCGATCATCAGGCCTTGGTCGAGAACCGGTAGCCAGTGCCGCGCACGGTTTGTACCAGATTTTCGTAAGCATCGCCGAGGGCTTTGCGCAGGCGTCGAATGTGCACGTCAACCGTACGCTCTTCGACGTAGACGTTGCCACCCCAGACCTGATCCAGCAACTGGCCACGCGTGTAGGCGCGCTCCTGGTGGGTCATGAAGAATTGCAGCAGGCGGTATTCGGTGGGACCCATCTCGGCGGGACGGCCATCGATGGTCACGCGGTGGCTGATCGGGTCCAGCAGCAGACCGCCGACTTCGATCGGTGCCTCGCCATCGGTCGGACCGGCACGGCGCAGCACGGCCTTCAGGCGCGCCACCAGCTCACGTGGGGAAAACGGCTTGGTGATGTAGTCGTCGGCGCCGACTTCCAGGCCCTGGATCTTGTTGTCCTCTTCACCCTTGGCGGTGAGCATGATGATCGGGATGTCCCCGGTCAGTTCATCGCGCTTGAGGCGACGGGCCAGTTCGATACCGGACGTGCCGGGCAGCATCCAGTCGAGCAGGATCAGGTCCGGTTTACGGTCGACGATAATGGCGTGGGCCTGCTGGGAGTTTTCAGCCTCCAGGCAGTCATAGCCGGCCATTTCCAATGCAACGGCGATCATTTCGCGAATGGGCGCTTCGTCGTCGACGATCAGAATGCTCCTGCCAACCATGCCTTAATCCTCTTGTCATTTAACTGTCTTGCGCCGCATTAGATAACGGAATTATTGCAGTCGTGTGACAGTATTTTAGTTGCCCTGCGATTGTAGCGAACCTGGACTAAGCTCTAATTCCGAATCCTGACAACCACAAAAGGAAGGTTTCCATGAACTACATTGCTCAATCCTGGAAGGCTTTGCTGGTCACTGCTGCGTTAACGCTGCCGACACTGGCCTTTGCCGCCGACCCGGCGATGATGAAAGACGGCATGATGGTCGATCACAAGGGCATGACTGTGTACACGTACGACAAGGACAAGGATGGCAAGTCGATGTGCAACGGCGAGTGCGCCGAATACTGGCCGCCAATGATGGCGCCGGCGGGTGCCAAGGCTGAAGGTAAATGGACAGTCGTCAAGCGTGACGATGGCATGATGCAATGGGCCTATGGCGGTAAGCCGCTGTACTACTACAAGGACGACAAGAAAGCCGGAGAAATGAAGGGCGACAAGAAGAAAGACGTCTGGCACGTCGTTCACGAGCATATGTAACATCGCAAAAAGATCGCAGCCTTCGGTAGTAGCTGCCGCAGGCTGCGATCTTTTCAACGGTCAACGGTCAACGGTCAACGCAACGCATAGTCCAGAACAATCCCGACGAAAATCGCCAATCCCGCCCAGTGATTGTGCAAAAACGCCTTGAAGCAACGCATCCGGTCTTTGCCTCGGGTGTACCAGAATTCCCACGCAAAACAGCCCGCTGCCGCCAGCAAACCGAGATGGAACCAGCCACCGAGCTCGAACTTCGACCCGGCCAGCAACAAGCAGCCCAGCGCCAAGCCTTGCAAAGTCAGGATGATCACCCGGTCTGCATCGCCGAATAGAATCGCCGTGGATTTCACGCCGATCTTCAGGTCGTCATCGCGGTCAGTCATCGCGTAATACGTGTCGTAGCCCACGGTCCACATCAGGTTGGCGATCCACAGCAGCCACGCGACAGCCGGAAGTTCACCGGTTTCTGCAGTGAACGCCATCGGCATGCCCCAGGAAAACGCCGCGCCCAGCACCACTTGCGGGTAATAGGTGTAGCGCTTCATGAACGGGTAACTGAACGCCAGCGCCAGGCCGCCCAACGACAGCCAGATCGTTGCGGCATTGGTGCACAACACCAGCAGGAAACTCACGCCCATCAGCAATGCGAAGAACACCAGCGCCTCTTTGGAGCTGATCTTGCCGCTCACCAGCGGCCGCTGTTCGGTACGCTTCACATGGCCATCGACCTTGCGGTCCGCCCAGTCGTTGATCACGCAGCCGCCGGCGCGGGTCAGCACCACGCCGAGGACGAAAATCACAATGTTGGCCAGGGACGGCGAACCCTTGCCGGCAATCCACAGCGCCCACAGCGTCGGCCACAGCAGCAGGTAAATGCCGATCGGCTTGTCCATGCGCGTCAGCTGAATGAAATCCCAGGCCCGAGGGTTCAAGCGGTTCAAGGACTTGAGCAGGCTTTGGTACATCAACGATTCTCCGATTGGGCGCAGGCGACGTCCCAGAGGGAAGGCAGGAAAATTTCGGCCACCAGCACGCTCAGCGCGCCACGGTCAAAACGCGAACGGCGGCCCCACAGCTCAGGCGATTGCACCTCGGCGGGCAGCCACGCTTGCGGATAATGGCAAACCTCGATGGCCCGGCGCTGGAAGGCATGATCGCAAAACAGCAATTCGCCCAGCGAGCGGCTACCCAGTTCGTCCATGTGCAAGCCGTCGCCTTGCAATGCACTGCGTGACGCCACGCTGCGCGCAAACACCCACGCCTGGCCGTGACCGCGCAAATACACCTCACGCACCCAACCCTCACTGCCTTCGGCCAGATCCAGCGCTGCGCATTCGTCGGCACGCAGGGGTTGCCAGCCTTCGAACATCGGCGAGACGCTGAAGGCATCATTCGACAGATGAATCAGACGTCTGGTCAGCGAGCCTTCGTCGAACAGCCAGTCGAGGGTGGAGGCATCGGGGAGGGGCGCCAGTTCGCTGCGCGAGAGCCAGAGAGGAGCTGGAGAGGGAGATTCTGTGTGATGCACAATGAGTCATTATTGGCAGCAAATGAGGCGGCGAGCTTAACATGTCAGCCGCCGATATCGATTGAAATGGCCTGCCGTTGCGCCGAACAGGCTTGCATCCAGCGGCCCCGATCAGTACAAAACGCGCTGAGTTGGACGGCAGTGCTACAACCATCGACCGTCCGGCCGGCAAAACGCCTGAACCCTGAGGAAGTATCTGAATGAAAAAGTGGCAATGTATCGTCTGTGGCCTGATCTACAACGAAGCCGACGGTTGGCCGGATGACGGCATTGTGCCGGGCACTCGTTGGGAAGACGTGCCGGCAGACTGGCTGTGCCCGGACTGCGGTGTGGGCAAAATGGATTTTGAAATGATCGAAATCGCTGCCTGAATAATTGAGGAGTAAGGAATGAACGCACCTGTCGTCATCATTGGCACCGGCCTGGCTGGCTACAACGTGGCCCGCGAGTTTCGCAAACTCGATAGCGAAACCCCGCTGCTGCTGATTACCGCCGATGACGGACGCTCCTACTCCAAGCCGATGCTCTCCACCGGCTTCGGCAAAAACAAGGATGCCGATGGCCTGAGCATGGCCGAACCCGGCGCCATGGCCGAGCAGCTCAAGGCCGAAATACGCACCCACACGCGCATCAGCGGCATCGACCCGGGCCACAAGCGCCTGTGGATCGGTGAAGAAGCGGTGATCTACCGCGACCTGATCCTGGCCTGGGGCGCCGAAACCGTGCGCGTGCCCATTGAAGGCGACGCGGCGGATTGCGTATTCCCGATCAACGACCTGGAAGACTACGCACGCTTCCGTGCGGCGGCGGCCGGCAAGCGCCGCGTGCTGCTGCTCGGCGCGGGCCTGATCGGCTGTGAGTTCGCCAACGACCTGACCCTGGGCGGCTACGAAGTGCAACTGGTTGCTCCGTGCGAGCAAGTCATGCCGACCCTGTTGCACCCGGCGGCCGCGGCTGCCGTGCAGGCTGGCCTCGAAAGCCTCGGCGCGCGCTTCCACCTCGGGCCGGTGCTCAACCGCCTGCAGCGCGTGGCGGAAGGCCTGGAAGCGCACCTGTCCGATGGCCAGGTGATCCCGTGCGACGTGGTGGTCTCGGCCATTGGCCTGCGCCCACGGGTCGACCTCGCGGCAGCGGCCGGTTTACAGGTCAACCGCGGCGTCATGGTCGACCGGCACCTGAAAACCTCCCACGCCAACATCTACGCCCTGGGCGACTGCGCCGAGGTCGACGGGCTGAACCTGCTATACGTGATGCCCCTGATGAGCTGTGCGCGAGCGTTGGCGCAAACCCTCGCCGGCAATCCGGCCGCCGTCACCTATGGCCCGATGCCGATCACCGTCAAAACCCCGGTCTGCCCGTTGGTGGTATCCCCGCCGCCACGGGGCGCAGAGGGCATCTGGACAGTCGAAGGGCAGGGCGCCGACATCAAGGTGTTATGCCGCGATGCCGCGGGCAAGCTGCTCGGTTACGCCCTCACCGGTGCCGCCGTGATGGAAAAACTGGCCCTGAACAAAGAGCTTCCGGCTCTGTTGGCGTAAATACCGGTCGTTCTGTCGGAATCACCCCCCTTTTGCCCTAACAATGGCCGCGCCGATACTGGCGCGGGGCCTCACTGCGTGCCATCCTCACTCCCGTCTGCCGCAGAGTAGAGCACCTGCGGCGCTTTTGGCGCTGTTCCGCAGAGAGCAGCACGGACATAACAACAACAAACCGTCAAAGGGGCTTCACTCACATGCGTAAACCAGACCTCGCTGCAGCCATTGCTGAAAAAGCAGACCTCACCAAAGAACAAGCCAACCGCGTTCTCAACGCCGTTCTTGAAGAAATCACCGGTGCTCTGCACCGCAAAGACAGCGTGACGCTGGTGGGCTTCGGTACCTTCCTGCAACGCCATCGCGGTGCCCGTACCGGCAAAAACCCGCAAACCGGCGAACCCGTCAAAATCAAGGCCAGCAACACCGTTGCGTTCAAGCCAGGCAAATCGTTGAAAGACAGCGTTAATCCGTAAGCCGTTTTCACCTCTCGCGTAGCGGGGGAGTGGAATAAAAAATGGGCACGCCAACCAGGGTTGGGTGCCCATTTTTTGTGGGTGGCGAATCAGCCGAGCCCGCTTTGTTGCTTGGCGAGAATCGCCGCCATTTGCGGCTCATCCAGATGATCCAGCGCCCGCTCTACCAGCAAATGCGTCCCTTCAGCCATGCGACTGATCGCCAGGGCTACTGAGCGGCGCGAGCCGTCTACATCATCGGCCAGGTCAGCGGCGATGGCGCTGATGGACAGCAGATCTTCCGAGGCGTTGGCCAGGAGTGCTTCGGTATTGATGTCCGGGCAGACACTGAAGAGTTGGCCGCTGCGTTTCGTTGGTGTTTGTTTTGGTGGGGCGAGATAGTGATCTTGGGCGCGTTCGGCGGCTTCGTGGAGTTTTTTGGAATCGAGGGATTCGTAGGGGGATGTGGCTTCGTTTTCGGATGCGTCGGGCATCGGAGTCATTGGTGTAAATCCTTGGTTAAGAAGTTTGCTCCCGATTTCGGACTTGCACATCCGGTCGCCGTTTTTGGTGGTGACGATCAGAGGTTATCGATGAATTCAAAATTCGCCTAGTTCATGTATAGCGCAGCATTTTGAAGGAGGTTTCCGATAGGTTTGTAGGGTGGGGGGATCAAAAGATCGCAGCCTTCGGCAGCTCCTACAGAATGTGTTTCTTCAGGTACAGAAGTGGCGTGTGGAGTGGCCGGAGTGATGTGTTGATAATTGTGACTTGGTAGTCATCGTGCAGGTAATGGTAATGATCTTCTCCTAATGCAGCTGGATACTGGTGTTATCAGCTGAAGCCGTTAAACTGCTCCGGCCGTTCATTTTTCTCTTGAGGCTGTGCACATGAAATTTCGTTTTCTGCTGTGGATGCTGGGTTTGTTGATGGGTAAGGCCAGCCGGACTAATCCGGCGTTTCAGCAGCAGTTGGGTGACAAGGACCTGGTGTTTCAGCTGCAGACCCTGGACGGGAAAGTGGCGCGGCATTTCCGCGTGAAGGACCAGCGCATCACCAGCCAATCGGGTGTGCATGCCGAGCCTGCGTTTGCGATTGCCTTTAAGGATGCTGCTTATGGCTTTGCCACGATGCAGGCGAAGAACAAGCAACTGGCGTTCATGACGGGGATTCAGGACAAGTCGATTCAGATCAAGGGCAACCCGGCGCTAGTGATCTGGTTCCAGGGGCTGACCAAGTATTTGAAGCCGAAGAAGGCCAAGCCCAAGGCTTGAGGTCTTTCAGGTAGACCGAGTGATATTCATCGCGGGCAAGCCCGCTCCCACAGGGATCACCTAAATCCTGTGGGAGCGAGCTTGCTCGCGATGCTTTTCAGCCTTGGGTGAACTGCGAAGCCAGTTCGCGCAGCAGCATTTCGGCCTCGAGGACTTTGCTGACCACGTCGTTGGCTTTTTCGCGGCTCAGGCCAAGGCGTTCGAGCAGGGCGTCGGGGATGTCTTCGTCGGGGCCGGAGCCGATGCCTCGGCTGCGCAGCAGGCGCACCGACAGGCAGACCAGGTTCGGGTACTCAGCGAAGTCGCCGTCGTAGTGTGGATCGTGCTGGAAGCGCAGGGCGGTAGCCAGTTCTTCAGGCATGTCCCAGTAGCGCATCAGCCACGAGCCGATCTGTTCACGGCTGATGCCCAGCAGGTGTTGTTCCACAAAGCTGTGGCACAGGTGCGGGTTAACCTCCAGGTGGCGGCAGATCAGCGAGAAGTGCGGCGGGAACACGTGGGCCAGCAGCAGGTAGCCGAAGTTGTGCAGCAGGCCGGCCAGGTAGGTCAGGCCGGCTTCCGGGCGCTGGGCGCGCGGCATGGCGCGGGTCAGGCCTTCGATGACGGCGGCGGTGTAGATCGATTGCTGCCAGTACGGCGTGGAGTGTTGCGGGTGGTCCTTGGGCAGGCTCAGGGTTTTACCCAGGGCCAGGCCCAGCGCCAGATTGATCACCAGGTCGAAGCCCAGCACGCGCACGATGGCGTCTTCCACTGAACGGATCTTGCCCGGTGAGGCGTAGTACGGTGACGCGGCCCAGCTCACGACTTGTGCAGCCAGCGCCGGGTCGGTTTCGACCACGCCGGTGATGTCGTCGATGGTGGCATTGGGGTCGACGCGCAGCTTGATGATTTTTTGCGCGGTTTCGGCCAGCGGTGGAATCTCGATGGTCGCTTCCAGGCGCTGCTGGATACGCCGAGCAGTGAACGCCTGGACGGCCTGGGTGATTTCCTCGCGGTCGTCATCGGGGCGGTCGAGGTTGGGACGGATGCTGGTCAGGTTTTCACCGAAGTTGGCGGCGCTGGCCTTGGTCAGCATGGTCTTGAAGTCTTCGCTGGAGATTTCCAGCAGCACGCCCGGCTCACCGGAATTGACCAGCAGCTTTGGTTCGCGCAGCAGGCTTTCTTCGTACAGGCACGGCGAACTGGTGAGCGCCGGCAGGCCGGGCAACAGACTCAGGTTGTGCTTGCCGAGCATTTTTTCCAGGCGTTCGACGGGTACGGCAGTGAGGCGGCGACCGGTGAGTTCGGTCAGGCGATTGAGGTCGAGCAACTGGCTCTGCGGGAACAACACCATCAACGCGCCGACGCTGTCATCCAGCAGAACGGCCTGCACTTTGCGCGCGGCATTGAGGCCGTGATGGTCCAGCACTTCTTCGTAGGCAATGGCCAACTTGCCCAGCATCAGCCGAATAACCGACGGAGCGTGCGGGGTGGCGGGTGCGAGGGCAACTTCGGTCATGGACAGTATCCGTTTCAAAACAATTGCAGGAGTATAACCAGCTTGCTCAAACCCATGGCCCGGAAACTGCGACGGTGCTTACACTTGGCCGTATTGCTGCCCGTGACGCAGCCAGCGGTCGAGTAGCGGGCTGACGTGGGTCGGCCAGCGTTCGAGCAATGCCTGGGCGGCATCCCGTACGGCGGGCAACAAATCGGCATCGCGCATCAGGTCGGCGACCTTGAATTGCAGCAAACCTGTTTGCCGGGTGCCGAGCATTTCGCCGGGGCCACGCAGTTCCAGATCCTTTTCGGCGATGACGAAACCATCGTTGGTTTCGCGCATGATGCCCAGGCGCTGACGGCCGATTTGCGACAGCGGCGGATGGTAGAGCAGCACGCAATGGCTGACGGCGCTGCCCCGGCCGACGCGGCCGCGCAACTGGTGCAGTTGCGCCAGACCCAGGCGCTCGGGGTTCTCGATGATCATCAGGCTGGCGTTGGGTACGTCCACGCCCACTTCGATCACCGTGGTCGCGACCAGCAGTTGCAGGTTGCCGGCCTTGAACTCGGCCATCACCGCGGCTTTTTCTGCAGGCTTCATGCGGCCGTGGATCAGCCCGACCTTCAATTCGCCGAGGGCTGCGGTGAGGTCCTCATAGGTGGTTTCGGCGGCCTGGCAGGTCAACTCTTCCGACTCTTCGATCAGTGTGCAAACCCAATAGGCCTGACGCCCCTCGGCGCAGGCGCTACGCACCCTCTCGATGACTTCGACCCGCCGGGTGTCGGTGATCAGCACGGTGTTGACCGGGGTTCGGCCCGGTGGCAGTTCGTCGAGGATCGAGGTGTCGAGATCTGCGTAGGCGCTCATCGCCAACGTGCGCGGAATCGGCGTGGCGGTCATGATCAATTGATGCGGGCACATGCGCCCGCCGACGCCTTTCTGCCGCAAGGCCAGACGCTGCTGCACGCCGAAGCGGTGCTGCTCGTCGATGATCACCAACGCGAGGTTCTTGAATTGCACTTCGTCCTGGAACAGCGCGTGAGTACCAACCACCATCGGTGTGCCGCTGGCGATTTGCTCCAGCGCAGCCACGCGGTTCTTGCCTTTGAGCTTGCCGGCCAGCCACGCGACTTCGATGCCCAGTGGTTCGAGCCAGCGCTTGAACGTGATGAAGTGCTGCTCGGCGAGAATCTCGGTGGGCGCCATCAGGGCGACCTGATAACCGGCCTCCAACGCTTGCAGTGCAGCGAGGGCAGCAACCACGGTTTTGCCGGCACCAACGTCGCCCTGGATCAGCCGCAGCATCGGTTCGTGCTGGCTGAGGTCATAAGCGATTTCGTTGCCGACCCGTTGCTGGGCGCCGGTCGGGTTGAAGCCGAGGTTGGCCAGGTATTTGGCCGGCAGTTGGGTGGCTTTGGGCATCGCTGGTGCACGCAGGGAGCGCATGCTTTCGCGCAGACGCTGTTGCGACAATTGATGGGTCAGCAGTTCTTCGAAGGCCAGACGGTGCTGCGCCCAGTGGTGACCGAGGGCCAGCTCATCGACATCGGCATCGGCGGGCGGGTTGTGCAGGTAGCGGATCGCATCGGCCAACGGCGCCAATTGGTAGTCGCGGGCCAGTTCGTTCGGCAGCCAGTCGGGCAGGCTGCTGGGGCCGAGCAGGGTAAGGGTCTGCATGCACAACTGGCGCAAGCGCTGTTGGGTCAGGCCTTCGGTGAGCGGGTAGACCGGGGTCAAGGTTTCATCCACCGGCGGCGGTTCGTCACCAGTGATGGCGCGGTATTCCGGGTGGTAGATCTCCAGCCCCGAAGCACCGGGCCGCGCTTCGCCGTAACAGCGAATCCGCGTGCCGCGTTTGAGGCCTTCTTTTTGCGCGTTGCTGAAATGGTAGAAACGCAGGCTTAAGCCCCCGGTGCCGTCCTGCAGTCGAACCACCAGGCTGCGCCGACGGCCCATGACCACGTCGGCGCCGCTGACGGTGCCTTCGATGACCGCGTCCTGTCCGGGTCGCAATGCGCCAATCGGGACGACACGGGTGCGGTCCTGATAGCGCAGGGGCAGGTGGAACAGCACGTCCTGGAGGTTTTCCAGGCCGACCTTGGCCAGTTTCTCGGCCATGGCTTCGCCGACACCCTTGAGTGCCGTCACCGACACTTGCGACAACTCGCTCATGACCGTTGCTTAGCCCGCAGCGACTTGTGCCGCTGGCTTGGCCACCGAGCACAGGCGAATGGAGTCGGCGAGAATCTCGATTGCTTTCGGACGCGGGAAGCTGGCGCGCCAGGCAATGGCCACGGTGCGGAAGGGTACGGGTGCCGAGAGCGGGCGCACTTCGATCACGCCGGGGGCGTAGTGATGGCTGTCGACTGCCGATAACGGCAGGATCGAAATACCCAGGCCGGATGCGACCATGTGGCGAATGGTTTCCAGGGAACTGGATTCCACCGTGGTGTGCTTGGCGCCGTCGTTGCCTTTGGTCAGGGTCGGGCAGGCTTCCAGTACCTGATCGCGGAAGCAGTGACCTTCGCCGAGCAGCAGCAAGCTCTTGTCGTTGAGCAGGCTGGCGTCGATGGAATCTTTTTGCGTCCACGGGTGCTGCGCTGGCATGAGCACGTAGAACGGCTCGTCGTAGAGTTGCAGGGTCAGCACGTCGGCTTCATTGAACGGCAGCGCGATGATGATCGCGTCGAGCTCGCCGTTGCGCAGTTTGTCGCGCAGCACGTGGGTGAAGTTTTCTTCGATGTACAACGGCATCTGCGGGGCGACCCGGTGCAGTTGCGGAATCAGATGCGGAAACRGGTACGGCCCGACGGTGTAGATCGCGCCGACTTTCAGAGGGGCGGTCAGTTGGTTCTTGCCGGCCTGGGCCAGTTCGCGGATGCCCTGGGCTTGTTCCAGCACTTTCTGCGCCTGGGCGACGATGCCTTCGCCGACCGGGGTCAGGCGCACGGCGCTTTTGCTGCGCTCGAAAATCAGCACACCGAGTTCGTCTTCAAGCTTTTTCACGCCCACCGAAAGGGTCGGCTGGCTGACGTGGCAACGCTCGGCCGCGTGGCCGAAGTGCTGCTCTTGGGCGAGGGTAACGATGTAGCGTAATTCTGTAAGAGTCATAGCAAGCGTCCATGAAGTTGCGGGCCAAGCATACCGGCTGCAATCGATAGACGCACGTTATCAGACTGTACGTGTCGAGTGACACCGGGCAATGCGAAAGGCAAAAAAGATCGCAGCCTTCGGCAGCTCCTACAGGGATTACATCAACCTGTGTAGGAGCTGCCGAAGGCTGCGATCTTTTGATTGTTAACGCCGGCGTTTTTCCAGCGAGTAAACAAAGGGGGCAACAATTTCGATGGAGCCATTGGTCAGCATGTCGGCCGGTGGTTTGGGCAGCGGTTGAGCGCGGCGGATCATTTCCAGGGTGGCCCGGTCCAGATCGGCAGTGCCCGAGGCGCCGACCAGCTCAAACGACAACACATTGCCTTCGGCATCCACGACGAAACGCAGACGGTTCATGCCTTCCTTGCCCCGCGCCTGGGCACTTGCAGGGTACTTCTTGTACTTCTGCAGGTGCGCCAGCAAGGTGCCTTGCCAGTTGGCCTTGGCCGCCAGTTGAGCTGACGAAGGGCCGGGCGCAGGCTGGGCGGATTTCTCCGTTGGCGTTTGAGTCTGTTGCGTTTCGGCTGGTTTCTCTTCGGCCGGCTTTTCTTTCGGCGGTTCGGGTTTCTTCTCTACCGGCTTGGGCGGCTGCGGCTTCGGCTTGGGTTTGACCGGCTTGGGCACGGCAATTTCAGCTTTCGGCGCTTCGGCGAGCTTGGGTATCGGCAGTTCTTCAACCGGAGCCGGTGGCTGCGGCGGGGTGACGACCTTCGGCGGAGCAGGCGGTGGCGGGGCAGGAACCGGTGCCAGTTCGACCATCATTGCCTGAGGGGGCAATTCGATGGGCGGACGGCCGGACCAGTTCAGCGCCAGCGCGATGGCCAGCGCGTGAACACCCAGCACTACTGCCAGGCTACCGCTGTAACGCGTCAGCTTATGGCGCGTCGTGATCATTTCTTGGCTGCCGTCTCGAGACCGACCAGACCCACCTTCAGGTAACCGGCGGAGCGCAGGTTGTCCATCACGCTCATCAGGTCGCCGTAATCCACGCCTTTGTCGGCCTGGAAGAAGATCGTCGTGTCTTTCTTGCCCTGGGTCCTGGCGTCGAGCGTGGCGCCGAGTGCTTCGGCTTTCACCTCGTCTTCGCCGAGGAACAGGCGCTGGTCAGCCTTGACGCTGAGGAACACCGGTTTCTCTGGCCGCGGCGCCGGCTTGGCGGTCGAGGCGGGCAGGTCGACCTTGATGTCCACGGTGGCCAGTGGGGCCGCCACCATGAAGATGATCAACAGCACCAGCATCACGTCGATGAACGGCGTGACGTTGATTTCGTGGTTTTCGGACAGATCGTCGTCTGCCCCTTCTTTCAAATGCAGGCCCATGGCCGATTACCCCACTTTCACCATGTGCGGTTGCGAGCTGCGCTCAGGCTGGTGGTCGAGGTCGCGGCTGACCAGCAGCAGGACCTGTGCCGACGCGTCGGACACCTGAGCCTTGTAACCGGCAATGGAGCGGGCAAAGACGTTGTAGATCACGACCGCAGGGATCGCTGCAACCAGGCCCAGCGCGGTAGCCAACAGGGCTTCGGCGATGCCGGGAGCGACGACGGCGAGGTTGGTGGTCTGGGTCTTGGCAATGCCGATGAAGCTGTTCATGATGCCCCAAACGGTGCCGAACAGGCCGACAAACGGGGCAGTGGAACCGATGGTGGCGAGTACGCCGGTGCCGCTGCTCATGTTACGACCGCAGGCCGCGACCAGGCGCTCAAGACGGAAGCTCACGCGTTCCTTGATGCCTTCCTTCTCGCGGCTGTTGACCGACAGGCGCATCTCTTCGAGGGCGTCGTGCACCAGCAGGTTGGCCAGGGTGCCTTCCTTCGCCGCAGTGGCGCTGGCTTCCTTGAGGGAGGCGGATTTTTTCAGTTGGGCGATTTCACCGCGCAGACGACGCTTGGCGCCCATCAGCTCAAGACCCTTGGCGATCCAGATGGTCCAGGTGATGATCGAGGCGATGGCCAGGCCGATCATCACGATTTTTACGATGATGTCGGCGTTCTTGTACATGCCCCACGGCGACAGGTCATGGGCCATGCCCAGAGTGTTGTCGGCTTCGAGGACTTCAGGGGCGTCTTCACCCAGCGTTTCTGCCGGTGTGGCGTGATCGGCCGGAGCAGGTGCGGTGGCGGCTGGTGTGGCTGGCGCCTGGGCATCGGCGAAAGCGGCGACTGGCGCGAGCATCAGGCTGAGGAGCAGGGCGGCCACCGCGCTCCAGGCGCGAGGTCGTTTGGTTGGCGAAGCGGAGAATTGATTACGTGTCATGCTGGCCGGACCTGAGAGAAAAAACGGGTGATGTTCTTCCAGGCCTCGAAAGGCCGAGAACAAAAGTGGGGCGCATTATTGCAATTAATTCTTGTTAACAGAAGTAATAGCGTCTCTTTTTTTCCTGCATTGCTAGCCGCCTATCTATTGCCGGCGCTAGTCTGTGGCTTTCCGATGGGAGTTTTCTGATGTCTGCGCCTACTGTTTTGATCGCCGGCTGCGGTGATGTCGGCAGCCGCCTGGCCACACAATTGCTGGCGACGGGGTGGGAGGTCCATGGTCTGCGACGCGACGTTTCACGCCTGCCCAACGGCGTTATCGGTGTTGCTGGTGACCTGTTCAACAAAGATTGCCCGGCCACTTGGCCAATTGGCGCCGTGGATTACCTGGTGTATTGCGCGGCGGCCACCGATCACGATGAAGCCGGTTACCGTGCTGCCTATGTCCAGGGCCTGGAGCATGTGCTGGAGTGGCTGAACGACTACGGGCAGGTGCCCAATCGCCTGTTGTTTGTTTCCAGTAGCAGTGTTTACGGGCAACAGGAGGGCGAGTGGGTCGACGAAACTTCGCCAGCCGTGGCGGCAGGTTATTCCGGACGTGTGATGCTCGAAGCCGAGCAACTTGCCCTTAAAAGCGGCATTCCGGCCAGTATCGTGCGCTTGACCGGCATTTACGGCCCTGGCCGTGAATGGCTGCTGACGCAGGTGCGCCGGGGTTATCGCGTAGCGGTCGAACCACCGTTGTATGCCAACCGGATTCATGCGGACGATGCCGCGGGGTTGATAGCGTGCCTGCTTGAGGCGGATCGACGTGGTGTGGCGCTGGATGATATCTACATCGGCGTCGATGACGCACCGGCAGCGCTGGCCGATGTGGTGGGCTGGTTGCGTGAGTATCTGGGTGTGACTGAATGGGCCGATGACGACAGCGTGCGTCGCACTGGCAGCAAACGCTGCAGTAATGCGCGGGCTAAAGCCTTGGGCTGGACGCCGAAGTACCCGAGTTTTCGCGAGGGGTATGCGGCGATCATTGAAGGGCGCTGCTGACCTTCAGGCACCCTGAAACAACTGTGGGAGCGAGCAGGCCCGCTCCCACATGGGTTATGCGTAGGTTATTGCTTCTCGAGCAACCACTTGCGCTCGCCCGGCGTAAACGAGGGCATCTCGTCAGCCTGCGCCGTGTTCACGGTCTGGAAAATCTCCAGCTCTTTGCCCTTTCGCGCAAAGATCCAGGCGTTGCCCTGGCCATTTTGTTGCAGCCACATGTTGTCGTTGCCGCCGCTCATGGATGCGCAATCGCCGGCCAGGCACAGCGCATAGCGGTCGCTGCCTGGCAGGCCGGTCACCTGGCCATCGGCCTGGAATTGAACCGTGTTGCCTTCGCCTGGGCCGTTGACGATTGTCCAGCCGCCGCCCATGTAGGCTGAATACAGCGCACGTTCGAAGCTGGCGCCCATCGGTGCGCCATCCGGTACCTGGATCTGTACGCGGTCGAAGACTTGCTCAGGCTCATTGTCGCTGGCGGACTGGCTCAGTTGCTTGCCGTCACGCTTCAACTCACTGGCCGAGCTGCCATAAAAGTCGACTTTCCAGGCGCCGGACTCTTCACCCAGCAGCTTGCCGTCGACATTTTCAAAACCGTTGGTGTAGCGGGCCTGACCAGCCTTGGTGTTGATGTCCCATTCCAGGTTCGGGCCATTGGCCTGGAGCGCTTCGCGCAGGGGGACACCTTTGGATGCAGCGTCAATCGCCATCTGGTTGATCCAGGTGCCGCTGATGTCACGGTCGGCAGGGTTGCTGGCACATCCGCCCAGGAACAGGGCGAGCAGCGAGAGAGCAAGCGCGTTGCGCATGGTGGAATCCTTTCAAACTTTCTTTACAGCAGAGCAGTCGACGCAGCCTTGGGCTGCGCCGCACGCATTACTCGATGACCAGGATGGCATCCATTTCAACCTGCGAACCCTTTGGCAGGGCTGCTACACCGATGGCGGCGCGGGCAGGGTAAGGCTGGTCGAAGTACTTGCCCATGATCTCGTTGACCTTGGCGAAGTGGCTCAGGTCGGTGAGGAAGATGTTCAGCTTGACGATGTCCTTGAACGAACCGCCAGCGGCTTCGGCCACGGCCTTGAGGTTCTCGAACACCTGAACGGTCTGGGCTTCGAAGCCTTCAACCAGTTCCATGGTTTTTGGGTCCAGGGGAATCTGACCCGACATGTAAACGGTGTTGCCAGCCTTGATCGCCTGGGAGTAAGTACCGATGGCGGCCGGGGCCTTGTCGCTGGTGATAACAGTCTTGGTCATGTATGACTCCTTGTAATGAGTTGGCGAGCTATGCACGCATGCGGGTGATGCGAATCACCCCGGACAAGGCGCGCAGTTTCTTGATCACGCGGGCCAGGTGCACGCGGTCGTGCACGCTGACCACCAACTGGACCACGCTGATGCGACCATCGCGTTCGTCCATGCTGATTTTCTCGATATTGCCGTCGGCCGCGTTGACGCTGCTGGCCAGCAGGGCGATCAGGCCGCGCTGGTGCTCCAGCTCGACGCGCAGCTCGACGTTGAATTCGCCGGTGACATCCTTGGCCCACGAGAGCTGGATGCATTTTTCCGGGTTGTGCCGGATTTCGCTGATGTTGCGGCAATTATCCAGGTGCACGACCATGCCTTTGCCGGCAGACAGGTGACCGACAATCGGGTCGCCCGGGATCGGCGTGCAGCACTTGGCGTAGCTGAGCACCAGGCCCTCGGTGCCGCGAATCGCCAGCGGGCCTTCCGGACTTGGCAAATGTTCGCCTTCGCCCAGCAGTCGGCGGGCCACCACATAGGCCATGCGATTGCCCAGACCGATGTCTTCGAGCAAATCTTCGATCAGTTCGAGACGGTACTCGATAAGCATGGCCTTGACGCGTTCGGCCGGGATTTTCTCCAGCGCGCTGTCGAAACCGTTGAGGACCTTGTTCAGCAGGCGTTCGCCGAGGCTGATGGATTCGGAGCGGCGTTGCAGCTTCAGTGCGTGGCGGATGTGCGTGCGCGCCTTGCCGGTGACCACGAAGTTGAGCCAGGCCGGGTTCGGCCGCGCGCCGGGAGCGCTGACGATCTCGACCGTGGAGCCGCTTTGCAGCGGTTCGGACAGCGGTGCGAGTCGACGATTGATCCGGCAGGCGATGCAGCTGTTGCCGACGTCGGTGTGTACCGCGTAAGCGAAGTCGACCGCCGTAGAGCCCTTGGGCAGCTCCATGATCCGGCCTTTGGGCGTGAACACGTAGACCTCGTCCGGGAACAGGTCGATCTTCACACTTTCGATGAATTCCAGTGAGTTGCCGGCGCGTTGCTGCATTTCCAGCACGCCTTTGACCCACTGGCGGGCGCGGGCGTGAGTGCCTTTCGGCTGCTCGTCACCGCTGGACTTGTACAGCCAATGGGCGGCGATGCCGTTGTTGGCCATCTCTTCCATTTCGCGGGTGCGGATCTGGATCTCGATCGGTACGCCGTGCATGCCGAACAGCGTGGTGTGCAGCGACTGATAGCCGTTGGCCTTGGGGATCGCGATGTAATCCTTGAAGCGTCCCGGCAGTGGCTTGTACAAATTATGTACAGCGCCCAGCACGCGGTAGCAGGTATCGACCTTGTCGACGATGATCCGGAACGCGTAGACGTCCATGATCTCGTTGAAGGCCCGACGCTTGCCGCGCATTTTCTTGTAGATGCCGTAGAGGTGTTTCTGCCGGCCGCTGACCTCGCCCTGGATGCCATCGATGGCCAGGCAGTGGCTCAAGGACTCTTCAATCTTGTTGACGATTTCCTTGCGGTTGCCCCGGGCGCGTTTGACCGCCTGGTAGATCCGCGCGGAACGCATCGGGTGCATGGCCTTGAAGCCGAGGTCTTCGAATTCTATGCGGATGGCGTGCATGCCCAGCCGGTTGGCGATGGGCGCATAAATTTCCAGGGTTTCCTTGGCGATGCGTCGGCGTTTTTCGCCGGACAACACTTCCAGGGTGCGCATGTTGTGCAGGCGGTCGGCCAGCTTGACCAGGATCACGCGAATGTCGCGGGCCATGGCCATGGCCATTTTCTGGAAGTTTTCGGCTTGTGCCTCGGCCTTGGTCTCGAAGTTCATCTGGGTCAGTTTGCTGACCCCGTCGACCAGTTCGGCCACGGTTTCGCCGAACTGCGCTTGCAGCGCTTCCTTGGCGATACCGGTGTCTTCGATCACGTCATGCAGCATTGCAGCCATCAGGCTCTGATGGTCCATGTGCATGTCGGCAAGAATATTCGCAACCGCGAGTGGGTGCGTGACGTACGCCTCGCCGCTACGGCGGCGTTGGCCGTCGTGGGCTTGTTCGGCGTAGAAATACGCTCGGCGGACCAGGTTGACCTGGTCGTTGCCGAGGTAGGTCGATAAGCGATCGGCGAGGGCGTCTATGCTCGGCATGATATCTCCTGCCGTAAGCTTTTATCCCGCGCCGTGCTACGTCGACCAGGCATAGGCTTAGACGGCCTCGTTGGACTCGTCCTCGAATGCAGCAAAAAGCGGTTCATCTTCAACGATTTCGGCTTCGGCGATAGCTGCGTAGTCGATCAGGCCTTCAGCGATTTCGCGCAGGGCGACGACGGTAGGCTTGTCGTTTTCCCATGCTACTTTCGGCTCTTTGCCCCCGGTGGCCAGTTGACGGGCACGCTTGGTAGAGAGCATGACCAGCTCAAAGCGGTTATCCACGTGTTCTAGGCAGTCTTCAACGGTTACGCGGGCCATGGTCTTCCTCGTAGCAAATGCAATATGCGCGCTGCCCGGATGGGCGAGCGGACTCAACAGTTTAAAAAATCACCAGCGATTAGGGAAGCGCTGATTTTTTGACCAAGCCCCACAACGCGCTGCAAGTGCCAATGTAAAGCCCTTGCAGCGGTTTTGGGAAGAGCTGATTAACCGAGCAATTCAGCCAGCAATTTGCCGTGACGCTGCTGCTGACGCTTTTGAATCAGCTGATTGGCGCGGAAAATCGCCTTCAGATCGTGCAGCGCGTGGGCGAAATCGTCGTTGATGATCAGGTAGTCGTAGTCGACGTAGTGGCTCATTTCGCTGACGGCTTCGCGCATCCGGCCGTCAATGACTTCGTCACTGTCCTGGCCGCGATTGGTCAGGCGCTGGTGCAGGGCCTGCAATGACGGTGGCAGAATGAAGATCGAGCGGGCCTGAGGCATCAGCTTGCGCACTTGCTCGGCACCTTGCCAGTCGATTTCCAGAATCAGGTCGTGGCCTTCGTCCAGTGTCTGCTGCAGGTGGCTTTGCGACGTGCCGTAGAGATTGCCGAACACTTCGGCGCGCTCAAGAAAATCCCCGTGTTCGATCATCTTCACGAACTCGCTGCGGTCGACGAAGTGATAGTTCACGCCATTCACTTCACCGGGGCGCATGGCGCGGGTGGTGTGGGAGACCGAGACGCGGATCTCCGGATTGGCGTCGGTCAGGGCCTTGACCAGGCTGCTCTTGCCCGCGCCCGAAGGGGCGGAAATGATGTACAGGGTGCCGGTGCTGTGTGTCATGTCGGGGTAGCCTTACTCAATATTCTGCACTTGTTCGCGCATCTGCTCGATCAACACCTTGAGGTTGACCGCAGCCTGGGTGCTGCGCGGGTCGAAGGCTTTGGAGCCCAGTGTATTGGCTTCGCGGTTGAGTTCCTGCATCAGGAAGTCCAGGCGCCGACCGGCGGCGCCGCCGGATTTGAGCACCCGGCGAACTTCGATGATGTGAGTACTCAGGCGATCCAGTTCTTCGGCGACGTCGCTTTTTTGCGCGAGCATGACCATTTCCTGCTCCAGGCGCTGCGGGTCCATCTCGGCCTTCATGTCGGCGAAGCGGTCGAGGACTTTCTGGCGCTGGGTGGCGAGCATTTGCGGGACCAGTTCGCGCAAGGTCACCACGTCTTCTTCGATGGAGCTCAGGCGCTCGTTGATCAGCCGCGCCAGCTCCGCGCCTTCGCGCTCGCGGCCGGCCTTCAGTTCCTTGAGACCCTGATTGAACAGTGCCAGCGCTTCGGCGTTCAAGGCTTGCGGGTCGATTGCGTCGCCTACCAGTACGCCGGGCCAGGCCAGGACTTCCAGCGGGTTCAGCGCGGCCGGGTTCTTGATCAGGCTGGCGATGGTCTCGGCGGCGGCGACCAGTTGCGCGGCGCGCTCCTGATCGATTTGCAGCGCTTTGCCGGTGTTTTCTTCGGTGAAGCGCAGGGTGCATTCGAGCTTGCCCCGCGATATACCCTGGCGCAGGGCTTCACGAACAGCGCCCTCGAGGTCGCGAAAGGACTCCGGCAGGCGCAGGTGGGGTTCCAGGTAGCGGCTGTTGACCGACCGCAGCTCCCAGCTCAGGGTGCCCTGGACGCCGGCGTTTTCGACGCGGGCGAAGGCGGTCATGCTGTGCACCATGGCGGTACCTCGCAATGCAGATCGGCACCGAACCGAGGTTCCGGGAATCCGATATCAATGAATTAAAGCCGACTGGCAGCAAAGGCGCAGGATTGTAGCGCAGTGACGCGGATGCGCCCAAACACACGGTGTGACAAAGAACGGCAGGCCTGCACCGACGCGCGGTACAGAGCCCTCGGTCGTCGGCGGAATTTTTTAGAAGTGCCCAGTGGCGGCCGTCGGCTCTATAATGCTCCGCAGTTTTCCGTCCCCAGTACAGGTACTCCCTATGATACGTCCAAGTGGTCGCGCTGCCGATCAGCTCCGCTCGATCCGCATCACCCGCAACTACACCAAACACGCCGAGGGTTCTGTGCTGGTCGAGTTCGGTGATACCAAGGTCATCTGCACCGTCAGCGTTGAGCCGGGCGTACCGCGTTTCCTGAAAGGCCAGGGCCAGGGTTGGTTGACAGCCGAGTACGGCATGCTGCCGCGCGCTACCGGCGAGCGTAACCAGCGTGAAGCCAGCCGTGGCAAGCAAGGCGGTCGCACCTTGGAAATCCAGCGTCTGATCGGTCGCTCCCTGCGCGCTGCGCTGGACATGTCCAAGCTGGGCGACGTCACCCTGTACGTCGACTGCGATGTGATCCAGGCCGATGGCGGCACCCGCACGGCTTCGATCACCGGCTCCATGGTTGCGCTGATCGATGCCTTGAAAGTCATCAAGAAGCGTGGCGGTCTGAAGGGGGGTGACCCGGTCAAGCAGATGATCGCTGCTGTTTCCGTGGGCATGTACAAGGGTGAGCCTGTGCTTGACCTCGACTACCTGGAAGACTCGGCCGCCGAGACGGACCTGAACGTGGTGATGACCAGCGCTGGTGGTTTCATTGAAGTCCAGGGCACTGCCGAAGGCGCGCCGTTCCAGCCTGAAGAGTTGAACGCCATGCTCGAGCTGGCGAAGAAAGGCATGAACGAGATCTTCGAACTGCAAAAGGCCGCATTGGCTGACTGACCGGACTGCTCCAGGCAAGGAGGACACCATGAGTGACGAGCAACTGCCACTGCCCACGCCGAGCCAAGAGGTGCGTCAGTGGGCCATGTTTTGCCACTTGTCCGCCTTGCTGGGGATCTGGATTCCGTTTGGCACGATCATCGGCCCGCTGATTCTCTGGCAGATGAAACGCGAGATGGACCCGTTCATCGATGCCCAGGGCAAGGAAGCGCTGAACTTTCAGATCTCCGTCGCCATTGCCTCGGCCATTTGCTTCTTGCTGATGGTGGTGATTATCGGGTTCTTCCTGTTTGGCCTGATCGCGATCGGTGCGCTGGTGCTGACGATCATTGCCGGGGTGAAGGCCAATGAAGGGCAGCCTTATCGGTATCCGTTCACCTGGCGGTTGATCAAGTAAGCCAGGACGCTGGCGCTGTTTTAAGCGCAGTTCAATACAAATGCCCCGACATGTCGGGGCATTTGTATTTTTGCAATCAGATTAATCTCTAATGTTGCGTACTTGGTCGCTCGCTATTCAAATGAAGTTCATTCGTGCAAATAAAACTCCTTACACGTTTAGTCACAAACTGCAAGACTCAGTACGGCTTGTATGCTTGGCAATGAGACTTGGCGATTGATAAAGTTTCCGCAAGTAATATTTATAAAGAAATATTTCGATATATTCGGACCATTGACGGTCTCTGAATCCAATACTAGTCAGTGTTGAGATGGATCAACCTGTTCAAGAGGCGTGTCCAGGTAAAAAGTTCGCCCCTGAATGTAAAAGCAAGAATATCCCAAATGCTTCAGCTCGATTTTTATGGAACGCTTGTCGCCGCCTCTTTAGTACTTTTGCTGGGACGCGCTCTTGTCTCACGTGTCGGCTTTTTACGTACTTATAATATCCCGGAACCTGTAGCAGGCGGCCTGGTGGTTGCCTTGGGTCTTCTGGCTTTGAGAACCCTCGATTTCGAAATCCGATTTGATACCTCGCTGCAAACTCCCTTGATGTTGGCGTTTTTTGCCACCATCGGCTTGAGTGCAGACTTCGCCAGCCTGAAGAAGGGCGGGCGCGTCGTGGGGATCTTTTTGCTGGCGGTTGTCGGACTTCTGGTGATCCAGAATGCGATGGGTATCGGGCTTGCAACGGTGCTGGGGCTCGACCCCTTGATGGGCTTGCTGACAGGCTCGATTACCTTGGCAGGCGGCCACGGTACAGGTGCTGCGTGGGGGGCGACGTTCAGCGAGAAGTTCGGTCTGGCGTCTGCCTCTGAACTGGCCATGGCCTCTGCGACGTTTGGCCTGGTGCTGGGCGGTTTGATCGGTGGGCCTGTTGCCCGCCTGCTCATCAGTCGTGTCCAGACACCCGGCTGCGAGCAGGAAAAGCCACGGTTGCCCAAGGGCTTTGAACAACCGAACAAAGAGCGCTCGATCACGTCGTTTTCGCTAGTCGAGACATTGGCTTTGATCGCTGTCAGCCTGCTGGCGGGCTCACTCCTGAATGGGTGGCTTCAGGGGACCGCATTTGAGTTGCCAACGTTTGTTTGCGTGTTGTTCGTGGGCGTGCTTTTACGGAACGGGCTTTCGGCGCTTGGCGTGTATCAGGTGTTTGAGCGTGAAGTCTCAGTGCTGGGGAACGTCAGCTTGTCGCTGTTTCTGGCGATCGCTCTGATGTCACTCAAACTGTGGGATCTGGCTGCACTGGCTTTGCCGATCTTCATCATCCTGGCTGCGCAAACGCTGGTCATGGCACTGTTCGCGATTTTTGTGACGTTCAGGATGATGGGCAGTAACTACGATGCGGCTGTACTGGCGGCAGGGCACTGCGGTTTTGGACTGGGTGCCACGCCAACGGCCATCGCTAACATGCAAGCGGTAACACAGCGCTACGGGCCTTCGCAGATAGCGTTCCTGGTGGTGCCTATGGTGGGCGCTTTCTTCATCGACATCATTAATGTCATCGTGATCAAGTTGTACCTTGCACTGCCGTTTTTCGCCGCGGTTTGAAGTTCAGGCCGTTGGGCCCCCCTGAATAGAATGCATAAAAAATGCCCGTATCTTGCGATACGGGCATTTTTTCGACCGTCTATCAGACTGTTCAGTGAAAAATCACTTAGATCGTCAGCGTCCAGTCGTAGTCCACGATCAGCGGCGCGTGTTGCGAGAACCGCGGCTGGCGTGGCAGGCGTGCACTGCGTACGAAGCGGCGCAGGCCCGGGGTCAGCAGTTGATAGTCGAAGCGCCAACCGAGGTTGAGCATCTCCGCCTGTTCGTTGTCCGGCCACCAGCTGTACTGGTCGCCTTCACGGCTGACTTCCCGCAGGGCGTCGACATAACCCATGTTGCCGACAATCTCGTCCATCCAGGCACGTTCAGGTGCCAGGAAGCCCGGAGATTGCTGGCTGTCGCGCCAGTTCTTGATATCCAGCTTCTGTTGCGCCACGTACAGCGAGCCACAATAAATGTACTCGCGACGTTTGCGTCGCTGTTTATCCAGATAACGGGCGAAGTCGTCCATTAGCTTGAACTTCTGGTTCAAGTCTTCATCGCCGTTCTGCCCCGAAGGGAGCAGCAAGGTCGCGATGCTGACCTTGTCGAAATCGGCTTGCAGGTAGCGCCCGTAGCGGTCGGCCGTCTCGAAACCGAGACCGCTGATGACAGCCTTCGGTTGCAACCGCGAATACAAAGCCACGCCGCCTTGGGCAGGGACTTCGGCATCGCAGGCATAAAGGAAGTAGCCATCCAGTTGGAAGGCTGGGTCATCCAGTTCAAAGGCGGAGGCACGGGTGTCCTGCAGGCAGATGACGTCGGCATTCTGTGCTTGCAGCCAACTGAGCAAACCACGCTCGACTGCAGCCTGAATACCATTGACGTTCACACTGATGATCCGCATAAATGGCCCCAAAAATCGCGTGCGTGTATGATACACGGCGTCAAGCTAATTAGCTAAATCCGTGGTATTTGGGGTTTTTTTCATGCAAGCGTATCAGCGCGATTTCATTCGTTTTGCCATCGATCGCGGCGTTTTGCGCTTCGGTGAGTTCACCCTGAAGTCCGGGCGTACCAGTCCTTACTTCTTCAACGCCGGCTTGTTCAACTCGGGCTCGGCTCTGGCGCAACTGGGGCGTTTCTACGCCGCCGCCATTGCTGAAAGCGGCATTGCGTTCGACGTGCTGTTTGGCCCGGCCTACAAGGGCATCCCGTTGGCGGCGACCACCGCCGTGGCGCTGGCTGAACATCACAACCGTGACCTGCCATGGTGCTTCAACCGCAAGGAAGCCAAGGCCCACGGCGAAGGCGGCAGCCTGGTCGGCGCACCGTTGACCGGCGATGTGCTGATCATCGACGACGTAATCACCGCTGGCACCGCGATCCGTGAAGTGATGCAAATCATCGCTTCCCAGGACGGCGCCAAGGCCGCTGGCGTGCTGATCGCCCTGAACCGTCAGGAGCGTGGCAACGGCGAATTGTCGGCGATCCAGGAGGTCGAGCGTGACTTCGGCATCCCGGTGATCAGCATCGTTTCGCTGAATCAGGTGCTGGAGTTCCTGGCTGATGACCCGCAGCTCAAGCAGCATCTGCCGGCCGTGGAAGCCTACCGCGCCCAGTTCGGCGTCTGACGCTAGCCCCTGTAGGAGCGAGCTTGCTCGCGAAAAACTTCAACGATAACGCGGAATGACTGAGGAATCGCGGTGTTCTGACGTCCATCGCGAGCAAGCTCGCTCCTACAGGGATCGTGGGCAAAAAAAGACCCCGCTCAGCCAGGCCGAGCGGAGTCTTCTTGTTTGCGCTATCGCTTAAGGACGCTTGCGATTGCTGATCAGGGTGCCCACCCCGGTATCGGTGAAGATTTCCAGCAGGATCGCGTTCGGCACGCGCCCGTCGATGATCAGCGAGCTGCCCACACCGCCCTGGACCGCTTCCAGTGCGCAACGGATCTTCGGCAGCATGCCGCCGTAGATGGTGCCGTCGGCGATCAGGTCGTCGACTTGCTGGGTCGTCAGGCCGGTCAGGACCGTGCCCGACTTGTCCATCAGGCCGGCAATGTTGGTCAGCAGCATCAGCTTCTCGGCTTTCAATGCTTCGGCGACTTTACCGGCCACCAGGTCAGCGTTGATGTTGTACGACTCGCCGTTGGCACCGACACCGATGGGTGCGATCACCGGAATGAAATCGCCCTTGACCAGCAGGTTCAGCAGATCGGTGTTGATCCCGACCACTTCGCCCACATGGCCAATGTCGATGATTTCCGGGGTGGTCATTTCCGGGGTCTGGCGGGTAACGGTCAGCTTCTTCGCGCGAATCAGCTCGGCGTCTTTACCGGTCAGGCCGATGGCGCTGCCGCCATGACGGTTGATCAGGTTGACGATGTCCTTGTTGACCTGGCCGCCGAGGACCATTTCCACCACGTCCATGGTCGCGGCGTCGGTGACGCGCATGCCGTCGACGAAATGGCTCTCGATCGACAGGCGCTTGAGCAGGTCACCGATTTGCGGGCCGCCACCGTGAACCACCACCGGGTTGATGCCCACGGCCTTCATCAGCACGATGTCGCGGGCGAAGCCGGTTTTCAGCTCCTCGCTTTCCATCGCGTTGCCGCCGTATTTGATCACCAGGGTCTTGCCGACATAACGGCGGATGTAAGGTAGCGCTTCGGACAGGACCTTGGCGGTGTTGGCGGCGGCTTCGCGTTCGAGGGTCATTCAGGGCTCCGGGTGAATCAGAACGGTAGTTGGAGATCAGGTGCAACGCGCTTGAGCTGGATGTGGAACACATCCTTGATGCGTTGCAGTTCAGCCTCGTCATCGGCCTCGAAACGCAGCACCAGCACCGGTGTGGTGTTGGATGCGCGTACCAGGCCCCAGCCTTTGGCATAGTCGACTCGCACGCCGTCAATGGTGGTCAGGTCAGCGCCTTCGCCCCACTGCGCATCGTGCAATGCATCAATGATGCTGAATTTGCTCTCTTCGGTCACATGGATATTGATTTCCGGCGTAGAAATATCGTTCGGGAAGGTCGCGAACAGCTCTTCGGCCGAGGATTTTTCCTTGCTGAGGATCTCCAGCAAGCGCGCGGCGCTGTAAATGCCGTCGTCGAAACCGAACCAGCGCTCCTTGAAGAAGATGTGCCCGCTCATTTCGCCGGCCAACAGGGCGCCGGATTGTTTCATTTTCTTTTTGATCAACGAGTGACCGGTCTTCCACATTAACGACCGGCCACCGTATTCCTTGATCAGCGGTATCAGGCGGCGGGTGCATTTGACGTCGAAGATGATCTCGGCGCCCGGGTTGCGCGCCACGACGTCGCGGGCGAACAGCATCAGCAGGCGGTCCGGGTAAACGATGCTGCCGGTGTTGGTCACCACGCCGACGCGGTCGCCATCGCCGTCGAAGGCCAGGCCGATATCGGCCTTGGTTTCCTTGACCTTGTTGATCAGGTCCACGAGGTTTTCAGGCTTGCCCGGGTCCGGGTGGTGGTTGGGGAAATTCCCGTCGACTTCGCAAAACAGCGGGATGACTTCGCAGTTCAGCGCTTCGATCAGCTGCGGGGCGATCACGCCGGCCGCGCCGTTGCCGCAGTCGACGACCACTTTCAGGCGACGGGCCAGCTTGATGTCCTGGACGATTTCGGTGGTGTAGCGGTCAAGGATCTCGACCTGGGTGATGCTGCCCTGGCCGCTGCTCAGGTTGTTGGTCTTGAGGCGGTCATGCAGGGCCTGGATCTGTTCGTTGGCCAAGGTGTCGCCGGCAATGACGATCTTGAAGCCGTTGTAGTTCGACGGGTTGTGGCTGCCGGTAAGCATCACGCCGGATTTGCCGGCCAGTACGTTGGCGGCGTAGTAGAGCGCCGGAGTCGGGACCAGGCCGACATCACTGACGTGGCAGCCGCTGTCAGCGATGCCTTTGATCAGTTGTGCGACCAGTTCCGGGCCGGACAAGCGGCCATCGCGACCGACGGAAACGTTTGGCTCGCCCTGGGCCAGGCTTTGGGAGCCGACGGCGCGGCCGATCCAGTAAGCGGTTTCAGCGTTCAGGAATTCCGGAACGGTGCCGCGAATGTCATAGGCGCGGAAGATGCTGTCAGGGAACTTGGGTGCGACTTTGGCCGGGGTGTTCATCTGTGGAAATGCTCCATCTCGAAAGTGGCTGGACAGGCCGCCGATTCATTCGGCGGCAGGTTCAAACTGAAGGGTATGACGGCGTTTTTCACAGAGAGTTCGTGGTATGAAAGGGCCATGACGCGCCTGACGACAAGGGTTTGACCGGRCAATGCCTTGATTTTCGGAGCTAAACCTTGCAGATGACAATTTGAATTTTGTGGCGAGGGAGTCCGTTCCTCCACCACAAGAAGAGCGTGACCGGATCAGCGAGTACCGGTATGGCCGAAACCGCCAGTGCCGCGCTCGGTTTCAACAAACTCTTCAACCATCTCGAAGTGAGCCTGCACCACCGGCACCAGCACCAGTTGCGCCAGGCGCTCGCCGACCGGCATGGTGAATTCGGTCTGGCCACGGTTCCAGCAGGAGACCATCAATGGGCCTTGGTAGTCGGAGTCGATCAGGCCGACCAGATTGCCCAGTACGATGCCGTGCTTATGGCCCATTCCCGAGCGCGGCAGAATCAGCGCCGCCAGGTTCGGGTCACCGATATAGACCGACAGGCCGGTGGGAATCAGCACGGTTTCACCCGGCTTGATCACGGTGTCCTGTTCCAGCATGGCGCGCAGGTCGAGGCCGGCGGAGCCCGGTGTGGCGTATTGCGGCAGCGGGAATTCGGTACCGATGCGGGGGTCGAGGATCTTGGCTTGCAAAGCGTGCATGTAAATTAAACCTGGTTCAGACGTTCGGCGATAAAAGTGATCAGCTGGCGAGCAATCTTGCTCTTGCTGGTCTGGGCGAAGAGTGTGGCGTGTAGCTCACGGTCGATCACGCTGCAGGCGTTTTCTTCGCTGTTGAAGCCAATGCTCGGGTTGGCGACGTCGTTGGCGACGATCAAATCGAGGTTCTTGTCTTTCAGCTTGCGCGCAGCGTAATCGAGCAGGTGTTCGGTCTCGGCGGCGAAACCGACACTGAACGGGCGGTCGGGGCGGGTGGCGATGGTGGCCAGGATGTCCGGGTTACGCACCATCTGTAGCAACAAGCCGTCGCCGTTCGTAGGGTCTTTCTTGAGTTTCTGTGGGGCAACGACTTCCGGGCGGTAGTCCGCAACGGCTGCCGAGGCGATGAACAGGTCGCAAGGGATCGCCGCTTCGCAGGCAGCGAGCATGTCGCGGGCGCTGACTACATCGATGCGGGTGACGCGATCCGGGGTCGGCAGATGCACGGGACCGGTGATCAGGGTCACACGGGCACCGGCTTCCACGGCGGCTTCGGCCAGGGCAAAGCCCATTTTCCCGGAACTATGGTTGGTGATGTAACGCACCGGGTCGATGTTTTCCTGGGTCGGACCGGCCGTGATCAGCACGTGTTTACCGGTCAGGGCCTGACGCTGAAAGCAGTCGGCGGCGCACTGGGCCAGTTCAAGGGCTTCGAGCATGCGCCCCAGCCCGACGTCGCCGCAGGCCTGGCTGCCGGAGGCTGGGCCGAAGACCTTGATGTCGCGGCTTTCGAGGGTTTGCAGGTTGGCCTGGGTCGCCGGGTCGCGCCACATGGCCTGGTTCATTGCCGGTGCAACGGCGACCACTGCGTCGGTGGCCAGCACCAGCGTGGTCAGCAGGTCGTCGGCAATGCCTTGGGCCAGACGGGCGATCAGGTCCGCAGTGGCGGGGGCGATCAGCACCAGGTCGGCCCATTTTGCCAGCTCGATGTGGCCCATGGCCGCTTCGGCCGCCGGGTCCAGCAGGTCCAGGTGGACCGGGTGCCCGGACAGGGCCTGCATGGTCAGTGGGGTGATGAACTCTGCGCCGCCACGGGTCATGACCACGCGCACTTCGGCGCCCTGGTCGATCAGGCGGCGAACCAGGTCGGCGCTCTTGTAGGCGGCGATACCGCCGCCGACGCCCAGAACAATGCGTTTCCGATACAGCCGCTGCATAGGCCTGCCTTTCAATTCGTTGGTGACTTACGTGGCGAAACCCCCTCCCCAGGGTGAATTCGCCCGCAAAAAAGATGGGCTACGATATCACAGCGACCGCTACGGAACAGCGGCGCCCACAGACAGGGAGGTGCTATGAGTATTCGCGATTGGCCGGCGGCGGAACGGCCGCGGGAGAGGTTGCTTGAACAGGGCGCGGGAAGCCTTTCGGATGCCGAACTGCTGGCGATCTTTTTACGCACGGGCGTGGTGGGTAAAAGTGCAGTGGATTTGGCGCGACACCTGTTGAATCAGTTTGGCAGCCTGCGATTGCTGCTTGAGGCCGATCAGGAAACGTTCAGCAAGCAGTTGGGGCTTGGGCCGGCGAAATTTGCACAGTTGCAGGCTGCGCAAGAAATGAGCAGGCGTCATCTGGCCGAGCGTGCGCGCCAAAAATCGGCACTGGAGAATCCTCACGCGGTTCGTGAGTACCTGAAATCGATGCTGCGACACGAGCCACACGAGGTATTTGGCTGCCTGTTTCTCGATTCCAAGCATCAGGTGCTGACGTTTGAGACGCTGTTTCGCGGCTCCATCGACAACACCAGTGTTCATCCGCGAGAGGTGGTCAAACGCGCCTTGGCCAACAACGCAGCGGCATTGATCCTCTGCCACAACCATCCTTCGGGTAACACCGACCCTAGTCAGTCCGACCGGGTGCTGACCAAGCGCCTGCAAAAGGCGCTGGAGTTGATTGACGTGCGGGTGCTTGACCATTTCATCATCGGCGACGGCGATCCGTTGTCGATGGCTGAGTATGGGTGGATGTAGATCTGGTGGGGGAATGCAGAACCCTGTGGGAGCGAGCTTGCTCGCGATGGCGTCGGCACATTCAGCATTGATGTTGCCTGAAAGTCCGCTATCGCGAGCAAGCTCGCTCCCACAGGTTTTGTGTTGTGTCAGATTATTTGAGGTTTACCTTCGAATAATCCTGCCGCCCAAACGGGCTGACCGAGTACCCCTCGACATCCTTGCGCGTCAGCGCGAAAGCAGTCGGGTGGGCCAGGGGCAGCCACAACGCCTGTTGCTGGATCTGCGCCTGCGCCTGTTCGTAGAGTTTGCTACGCACACCTTGCTCGCCAGTGGTCTTGCCGGCGCTGATCAGCTTGTCCAGATCCTGGTTGCAGTAACGGGCGAAGTTGGTCCCGGATTTGACCGCAGCGCAGGAAAACTGCGGCGTGAGGAAGTTGTCCGGGTCACCGTTGTCGCCAGCCCACCCCATGAACAGCAAGTCGTGTTCACCGGCCTTGGCGCGGCGGATCAACTCGCCCCATTCGATCACGCGTATTTCTGCCTGAATGCCGATTTCGGCCAGATCGGACTGCAGCAGTTGCGCACCTAGGCTCGGGTTGGGGTTGAGCAGGCTGCCGGAAGGGCGGGTCCAGATGGTGGTCTGGAAGCCGTCCTTGAGCCCGGCCTTGGCCATCAAGGCTTTGGCCTTTTCGATGTCGTGAGGGTAGCCCGGCAGGTTTTTCGCGTAGCTCCAGGTGTTGGGCGGGTACGGACCGTTGGCCGCCTCGGCAGTATCCTCGAACACGGCTTTGACATAGCTGGCCTTGTCGAAGGCAAGGTTGATGGCCTGACGCACCTCTGGCTTGTCCAGCGGCGGGTGCTGGCTGTTGATGCCGACGAATGCGGTCATGAACGCGTCAGTCTTTTCGACTTTCAGGGTCGGCTCTTTCAGCGCTTCCTGTACGTCCAGAGGCTTGGGCGACAGGGCGATCTGGCATTCGTTACGGCGCAATTTCTGCAGGCGCACGTTGGCATCCGGCGTGATGGCGAAGATCAGCGGATCTACAGAGGGTTTGCCGCCGAAGTATTCGGGGTTGGCTTTGTAGCGAACCGAGGCGTCCTTCTGGAAGCGCGTGAATACGAACGGCCCCGTGCCGATCGGCTGGCTGTTGAGCTTCTCAGGCGTGCCGGCCTTCATCAGTTTGTCGGCGTACTCGGCCGAATAGATCGAGGCGAAGCCCATGGTCAGGGTCGCCAGGAAGGTCGAATCCGGGTGGTCGAGGGTGAAGCGCACGGTTTGTGGGTCAAGGGCGTCGATTTTCTTGATCAGTGCAGGCAACTGCATCGATTGCGCATGCGGGAAGCCGCTCTGGGCGACTTTGTGCCACACATTGGCCGGGTCGAGCATGCGGTCGAAGCTGAAAATCACGTCTTCGGCGTTCAGGTCACGTGTCGGGGTGAAGTACTCGGTGCGATGGAATTTCACCTGCGGGTGCAACTTGAAGACGTAGGTCAGGCCGTCGGGGCTGACTTCCCAGCTGTCGGCGAGGCTGGCGACCACTTTGCCACTGGCCGTGTCGAAGTCCACCAGGCTGTTCATCAGCACATCGGCCGAGGCGTTGGTGGTGGTCAGCGAGTTGTACTGCACCACGTCGAACCCTTCAGGGCTGGCCTCGGTGCAGACGCTCAGGGCGGCGGCAAAGGCCTGTGGGCTCAGCAGAAGCGGGGCGAACAACAGCGGTAGGGCAGCAAGGCGCATGGTCGGCTTCCTTTTCAGGTCGAAGGCCCATCTGCAAGTGCAGTCTGGAAAAGGCTTACCCTAGTGGGCTCTTTTGCAAATGACTATCCCCTTTTTCATTTTAAGGGGACTATAGGCGACTGAATTTGCTGTGCCACGGCTGAGCAAACTCTCTGGTTGGCTCGGTTAGCGATACTCTGCGACGAGCGGTCGCCATCGACGATAGCCTTTGTCCAAGGCGCTCGGAGTCCGAAAAACGGGGTTTTTGTGAATTCAACGCACACCGAATGTTGTTGCTCTCCAGTCTTTCTGGTATAAAGCAGCGCTCTTTTCTAGGGGCCCGGTTCCTTCACTGTAGGTGTAGCCGGTAAGACCTCTAAAGAAACGCGGCGCCTGGCGCCAAATGACTGAGAGATTAAGCGGCCAACCCATGCCGGGTTGGGCATGTGGTTTTAGAGGGCTGAGGCATGTCTAGAGTATGTCAAGTTACCGGTAAGGGTCCGGTAACCGGGAATAACATTTCCCACGCAAACAACAAAACCCGTCGTCGTTTCCTGCCGAACCTGCAGCATCACCGCTTCTGGGTTGAAGAAGAGAAACGTTTTGTGCGTCTGCGCGTATCTGCCAAAGGCATGCGTATCATCGACAAGCGTGGCATCACTGTCGTGCTGGCCGAACTTCGCCGCGATGGCAAGGTTTAAGGGAGCTAATCATGCGTGAATTGATTCGTTTGATTTCGAGCGCCGGTACTGGTCACTTCTACACTACCGACAAGAACAAGCGTACTACCCCGGACAAAATCGAGATCAAGAAATATGATCCGGTTGTTCGCAAGCACGTGATCTACAAAGAAGGCAAAATCAAGTAATTGATTTTTCCCTCTTACAAAAAAGGCCCGTATCGCGAGATACGGGCCTTTTTTGTTGCCTGAGGGTTTTTGTGTCGGCTTTCAGGGGCTCTTCGCCGGCTCAAACACCTGAAATCTTCAAGCCTTCTGTTCAAACGCCACATAGATCTTGCGGCATGGCTCCAGCACTTCCCAGGTGCCTTTGAACCCGGCCGGAATGACGAAGCGGTCTCCGGCGCGCAAGGTCTTGGCGTTGCCGTCGCTGTCGCGCAGCACCGAAACACCCTGAACGATTTCGCAGTATTCGTGTTCGGTGAAGTTCACCGTCCACTGGCCGACGGCACCTTCCCACACACCGGCGTTCAACTGACCACAAGGGCTATTGTAGTGGTTGTAAACCGCTTGCTCCGGGTCGCCCTTGAGCACTTTGGTCGGGTCCGGACGGTAGCGTTCGGCGGCGGTGGTAGCCTGGCTGAAGTCGACGACGTTCTGGATGTTCATTGTTGTTATCCCTCCGTGATTACGGCGCGAGTGGTTGGTCAGCCCAAAGTCTATGTTTATTAAAATGAACATCGCAAGGCCATTTGCCGGCGTTATGTCAAATATATTGAAACTTTATGGGCGGCTGGTTTAGGGTGGTGGATGCCTTGGGCCGATAAGCAGGCTGGCCGGGCAGAATTCCTGACAGCGCCCGCGAAGAACGCGGGTGTCGTATCAATAAGAGGAGGACACTCGCATGACCACCCTGACCCGTGCCGACTGGGAACAACGTGCCCGCGACCTGAAAATCGAAGGCCGCGCCTATATCAATGGCGAATACACCGACGCCGTCTCCGGCGAGACTTTCGAGTGCATCAGCCCGGTCGATGGCCGTCTGCTGGGCAAGATTGCCAGCTGTGACGCCGCCGACGCCCAGCGCGCCGTGGAAAACGCCCGCGCCACCTTCAATTCCGGTGTCTGGTCGCGCCTGGCGCCGACCAAGCGCAAATCCACCATGATCCGTTTCGCCGGCCTGCTCAAGCAGCACGCCGAAGAGCTGGCCCTGCTTGAAACCCTGGACATGGGCAAGCCGATCAGCGACTCCCTGTACATCGACGTTCCCGGCGCGGCGCAAGCCCTGAGCTGGAGCGGCGAAGCCATCGACAAGATCTACGACGAAGTCGCTGCAACCCCGCACGATCAACTGGGCCTGGTGACTCGTGAGCCCGTTGGCGTGGTCGGCGCCATCGTGCCGTGGAACTTCCCGCTGATGATGGCGTGCTGGAAACTGGGCCCGGCGCTGTCCACCGGTAACTCGGTGATCCTCAAGCCGTCGGAAAAATCGCCGCTGACGGCGATTCGCATCGCTGAGCTGGCTGTCGAAGCCGGCATCCCGAAAGGCGTTCTGAACGTGTTGCCGGGTTACGGTCACACCGTCGGCAAGGCCCTGGCCCTGCACAACGACGTCGACACCCTGGTGTTCACCGGTTCGACCAAGATCGCCAAGCAGCTGTTGATCTACTCCGGCGAGTCGAACATGAAGCGCGTCTGGCTCGAAGCAGGCGGCAAGAGCCCGAACATCGTGTTCGCCGATGCGCCGAACCTGCAAGACGCTGCCGAAGCGGCTGCCGGTGCCATCGCCTTTAACCAGGGCGAAGTTTGCACCGCCGGTTCGCGCCTGCTGGTGGAGCGTTCGATCAAGGATAAATTCCTGCCGCTGGTGATCGAAGCGCTGAAAACCTGGAAGCCGGGCAACCCGCTGGACCCGGCGACCAACGTTGGTGCGCTGGTTGATACCCAGCAGATGAACACCGTGCTGTCTTACATCGAGTCCGGTCATGCCGACGGCGCCAAGCTGGTGGCCGGTGGCAAGCGTACGCTCCAGGAAACGGGCGGCACTTACGTTGAGCCGACGATTTTCGACGGTGTGAGCAACGCGATGAAAATCGCCCAGGAAGAAATCTTCGGCCCGGTACTGTCGGTCATCGCATTCGACAGCGCAGAAGAAGCCATCGCCATTGCCAACGACACACCATATGGCCTGGCCGCTGCGGTCTGGACGGCCGACATTTCCAAGGCTCACCTCACCGCCCGCGCACTGCGTGCCGGTAGCGTGTGGGTCAACCAGTACGATGGCGGCGACATGACCGCTCCGTTCGGTGGCTTCAAGCAGTCCGGCAATGGTCGCGACAAGTCCCTGCACGCGTTCGACAAGTACACCGAGCTGAAGGCGACCTGGATCAAGTTGTAAGTCAGTGAGGGAGCTCGATGGTTAAGTCGGGCGTCCTGAGCGACGCAGATCCCCTGTGGGAGCGAGCTTGCTCGCGATAGCGGTGTAACAGTCGACTTCAATGTTGAATGTTGTACCGCTATCGCGAGCAAGCTCGCTCCCACAGTGTTTTGTGTTGTACATAAAAATATCCACAGGAGCGTGGAACATGCGTTGGGCGACGTATTTCGCCGTTTTGGCATCTGTCCTGAGTGTCGGCCTGGCCCTGGGGGTCAGCATGCCGCTGGTGTCGTTTCGCCTGGAAAGCTGGGGCTACGGCTCGTTTGCCATTGGTGTGATGGCGGCGATGCCGGCCATCGGTGTCCTGTTGGGGGCGAAAATCTCCAGCCATCTGGCGGCGCGTTTCGGCACGGCCAATCTGATGCGCCTGTGCCTGTGGGCCGGGGCGGTTTCGATCGGTTTGCTGGCGCTGTTGCCGAGCTATCCGATCTGGTTGGTGTTGCGCCTGATGATCGGGGTGATCCTGACCCTCGTATTCATCATCGGTGAAAGCTGGATCAACCAACTGGTGGTCGAGCAATGGCGCGGGCGGTTGGTGGCGCTGTATGGCAGCAGCTACGCACTGAGTCAGCTGGCCGGGCCGGTGTTGTTGGGCTTCCTTGGCACCGAGCACAATTATGGTTTTTGGGTCGGCGTCGGTTTGCTGATGGCGGCTCCATTTCTGTTGCTGGGGCGCAGTGGTGCGCCGAGCAGCGAGGCCAGCAGCGTGACCTTGCGTGATTTGCTTGAGTTCTGCCGTGGCCTGCCGGCGATTGCCTGGGCGGTGTCGCTGTTCGCCGCGTTCGAGGCGATGATTCTGACGCTGTTGCCGGTCTATTGCCTGCGCCAGGGCTTCACCACGGAGATCGCCCTGGCGATGGTCAGTACGGTGGTGGTCGGCGATGCAGTGCTGCAATTGCCGATTGGTGCGTTGGCCGATCGCTTGTCACGCCGTGCATTGTTTACCGGCTGCGCAGTCGTCTTGCTGCTGTCGAGTCTGGCGATTCCGATGCTGATCGACACGCTGCTGATCTGGCCACTGTGGGTGTTGTTCGGCGCCAGCGCTGGCGGGTTATTCACCTTGTCGTTGATCCTGATCGGCGAACGTTATCGCGACGATGCACTGGTGCGGGCTAACGCCCATATCGCCCAGCTGTGGGGGATTGGTTGTCTGATCGGGCCGCTGCTGGCGGGCGCCGGCAGCCAGTGGATCAGCGGTCATGCGTTGCCGTTGCTGATGGCGGTGGGGGCCTTGGGCGTATTGATCGTGGTGTCGCGGCAAGGGGCGTTTGGTACCGCGCAACCGGCATAGCTCAAAAGATCTTTTGAGGGTTCTACAACATCTTCTCCAGCCCAACCGTATTGCTCAGCCACGCATTGAATCGCCGCCACCAACTCCCTGGCTCCTTGGTCAGGGTGTGCATTTTTCCGTCGTCTTCGGTGGTCCAGACGATCTGACCGTTTTCCAGCTCCACCTGATAACTCAGGGCCGGCGCCATACCCTGCAGTGCCAGTTCGTGGACCCGTGCGGCCAACTCCGGACTGTCCACCAGCACGCCGACTTCGGTGTTCCACAGTACCGAGCGCGGATCGAAATTGAACGAGCCGATAAAGGACTTCTGCTGGTCGAAGATCATCGCCTTGCTGTGCAGGCTGGATTCAGAGCCGTGATAGGCGTTGCTGGAAAAAAGATACCGCCCGCTACCGCTGTCGCCTCCCTCGCCGGGTTGGCGACGCAATTCGTACAGCTTCACGCCGTGCTCCAGCAGTGCCCTGCGATAGGGCGCGTAACCACCGTGTACAGCGGGAACGTCCGTGGCTTCCAGTGAATTGGTCAGCAAGCTCACGGAAACGCCGGCATCGGCGCGCCCGGTCAGGTACACCAGTCCCGGCTGGCCGGGCACAAAGTAGGCCGAGATCATGATCAGCTCTTTGCTGACGTTATTGAGTTCAGGTGCGAGTTGCGTGGTCAGCAGCAACTGCGGATCGGGTTCGCCCTTGGCCAGTACCTTGCTCGGCGCATCCCACAATGCCTGGTTCCAGGCCCAGATCAGTTCGCGGCGCCAGATGTCCAGGCGTGGGTGGGTGGTGAAGGTCATCAGGTGTTTGTAGAGCGTGTGATTCTGTTTGCGCGTTTCCGCCAGGGACTCTTCCAGTCGGGCGCGAGTGTTTTCCAGGTCATGGGGTGTGGGTTTGCTCGACAGGAATTCGTCGATCGGTTTACTCAGGGCGCTGTTCCAGTACTGGTCGAAACTGTGCCCGAGTTGCTCGGCGACGGGGCCGACACCGAGCATGTCGATGTCAGTGAAATTCATGTTGGGCTTGGCATCGTAATACTCATCCCCCAGATTGCGTCCGCCGACGATGGCCATGCTGTTGTCCGCCAGCAACAGCTTGTTGTGCATGCGTCGATGTTGTTGCGACAGATTGAACAGCCGGCCCACGGTACGGGTCACGCCGGTGCTGCGGCCAAGATTCAGCGGATTGAACACGCGGATCTGGATTTTCGGATGCGCGGCGAGGGTGGCGATGACGCGGTCCAGGCCGTCGCTGGCGGTGTCGTCGAGCAGTACCCGCACCCGCACGCCCCGGTCGGCGGCCTTGAGCAACTCCTCGATCAACATGCGCGTGCTGATGCCGTCATGCACGATGTAGTACTGCAAGTCGAGGCTGCTTTGGGCGTTACGGATCAGTTCGGCGCGGGCGGTGAAGGCCTCGGTGCTGTCTGACAGCAGGCGAAAGCCCGATTGCCCCTTGTAAGGTGCAGCCTGTGCCTGGACCGAGCGACCGAATGCGGAGTCTGAAGCCGGCAACGCCTGGCTCGGCACACGCTGAGCGTCGAAGCTGGAGCAACCGCCCAGGAACGTGGCGAGCAGCAAAAGAGCAAGCAGGGGTTGTCTGGCTCTCACGTAGGATCGTTCCGTTTGGCGGCGCACATAGGCATATGGACGCTGATTCCCGAAGAAAAGTCAGTCACTGAGCTGATCGGTTTCCGCCAGCAGTTTGATCGCTGTCGCACCGACCTTGCGCACCGCGTCTTCGATCTGCGGTGTTGGTTTGGCAGCGTAGTTCATGCGCAGGCAATTGCGGTACTTGCCCGAGGCGGAAAAGATGCTGCCCACGGCAATCTGTACGCCCTGGTCGTGCAATGCACGATTCAGTTTCAGGGTGTCGAAGCTGTCCGGTAGCTCCACCCACAGCATGAAGCTGCCTTGCGGACGACTGGCACGGGTGCCGGCCGGGAAGTAGCGGCTTACCCAATCGATCATCAGGTCGCGATTGCGATGGTATTGCGTGCGCATCCGCCGCAAATGCGGTTCGAAATGGCCATCTTTAAGGAATTCGGCGATGGCGATCTGCGGTTGTGGGGCAGTGGAACCGGTGCTGATGTATTTCATGTGCAGCACCCGTTCCAGATAGCGGCCGGGCGCGACCCAACCGATGCGCAGGCCCGGGGCCAGGGTCTTGGAAAACGAACTGCACAACAGGACCCGACCGTCCTCGTCGAAGGACTTGATCGTGCGTGGACGCGGGTAGGTGTAGGCCAGTTCGCCATACACATCGTCCTCGATGATCGCCACGTCATAGCGCTGGGCAAGCGTCAGTAACGCGCGTTTACGCGACTCCGGCATGATGTAGCCCAACGGGTTGTTGCAGTTGGGGGTCAACTGTATGACCTTGATCGGCCACTGCTCCAGGGCCAGTTCCAGCGCTTCGAGACTGATGCCGGTCAGCGGATCGGTGGGGATTTCCAGGGCTTTCATGCCCAGGCCCTTGAGGGTCTGCATCGCGCCGTGAAAGCTCGGCGAGTCCACCGCGACAATGTCGCCGGGTTCGCAGATCGCCCGAATGCTGGTGGACAGCGCTTCGTGGCAACCCGTGGTGACCACCAGATCACTGGCGCTCAACTGGCAGCCGGAATCGAGCATCAGGCGAGCGATCTGTTCGCGCAGTTCGAGGTTGCCGTGGATGTTGTCGTAATACAGGCCAGGCATGTCCTRCCGCCGGCTGATTCGCGCCAGGTCGCGCAGCAGCGGTTTCATGGTCGGAGTGGTGATGTCCGGCATGCCGCGGCCCAGTTGCACCACGTCTTTGCGCGGCACGGCGCGGATCAATTCCAGCACCTGATCCCATTGAGAGATGTCCACCGGGCGCTGGGCCGGGCGACCGACCGCTGGCAAATCCGGCAATTCGCGACTGGCAGGAACGAAGTACCCGGACTTGGGCCGTGGCATGGCCAGCCCGCTGTCTTCCAGCACCCGGTAGGCCTGCTGCACCGTGCTCAGGCTGACGCCGTGCTCGACGCTCAGCGCCCGTACCGAGGGCAGCCGGTCACCGGGGCGATAGAAGCCCTGTTCGATACGTGTGCCGAGCAACTCGGCGAGGTTGACGTAAAGGGTCATGGTGCAGCCTCGATAGGGGTGATTTGGTTAACCAGCACAGATCGAGCGAAAAATCGGGATTCAGTGGTGGAATCGGCAAAACTGTATGGAGTTAATACAGCTGTTTTGAATCTGTAATGCTTTTGCGCGCCCACGCATCATGGAGCCTCTGGCTACCCAAGTAAACAGGAGCATCCAAGATGAACGGTTTGAGCGATGTGCGGCTGACGTTACACAGTCAGGAACTGGTGACCGGGCAGAACAACGGCACGCGGGAGGCGGGCATGCACAATGTGTTGTCCGACCAGAGTCGTTGGGATCAGTTCTGGCGTCGGCTGCACACGCGCAAGGCGTTGCTGGCCCTGACGGCTGACCAGCTCAAGGATATCGGGCTGACGCGGGAGCAGGCGCGGGAGGAGGGGCTGAAGCCTTTCTGGAGGATCTGAGTTTTGCAGTGTTCTTCAGGGCCTCATCGCGAGCAAGCTCGCTCCCACAAGGAGCGGTGTTGAACACAAATCTTGTGAACACCGCCAAACACTGTGGGAGCGAGCTTGCTCGCGATGGCGCCGGTACAGGCCCAGCAAAACCTTCAGACCAACTCTTTAAGCCGATGCCACAACATCCCCAGCGCTAACAACGGCGAACGCAAATGCTTGCCGCCGGGGAAGGTGATGTGTGGCACCTTGGCAAACAGATCGAAGCCGCCGCTGTGCTGGCCGCTGATAGCTTCGGCCAGCAGCTTGCCGGCCAGGTGCGTGGCATTCACGCCATGACCGGAATAGGCCTGGGCGTAGTACACGTTCGGCTGGTCCTTGAGTCGTCCGATCTGCGGCAGGCGATTGGCACCGATGCCGATCATGCCGCCCCATTGGTAATCGATCTTCACTGCGCTCAGTTGCGCAAAGACCTCCAGCATTTTCGGGCGCATATACGCGGCGATGTCTTTCGGGTCGCGGCCCGAGTAATGGCAGGCGCCGCCAAACAGCAGGCGCCGGTCCGCCGAGAGCCGGTAATAATCCAGCGCCACTCGCTGGTCACAGACCGCCATGTTCTGCGGCAGCAGGGCGTGGGCCAGTTCTTCGCTCAATGGTTCGGTGGCGATGATGTAACTGCCGGCGGGCAGGACTTTTCCGCTGAGTTCCGGATTGAGGTTGTTGAGGTAGGCGTTGCAGCCCAGCACCAGGGTTTTGGCGCGCACCGAGCCCTCGGCGGTATGGACCTTGACCTCGGGGCCATAGTCGATGCGGGTCACGGCCGAGTGCTCGAACAACTGGACCCCCAGATGTTGTGCCGCGGCTGCTTCGCCCAAGGCCAGGTTCAGTGGATGCAGGTGCCCCGAGCCCATGTCGATCAGGCCGCCGACGTAACGCGTGGAGCCGACCACGGTGTGCATCTCATTGGCTTGCAGCAATCGGGTCTCGTAGCGATAACCGAGGCTGCGCAATTCTTCGGCATCCTCGGCGAATCCTTCAAGGTCACGGGGCTTGTTGGCGAGGTCGCAGTAACCCCAGGTCAGGTCGCAGGGGATCTGGAAGCGCTCGACCCGTTGCCGGACGATTTCCACGGCTTCCAGGCCCATGAGTTTCATCTGCCGTACGCCTTCGACGCCGATGATGTTAGCGAATTGATCGAGGCCGTGGCCGACGCCGCGAATCAGCTGCCCGCCGTTGCGTCCACTGGCGCCCCAACCAATTTTATGGGCTTCAAGCAACACCACGCTGAGGCCACGCTCGGCCAGCTCAAGCGCCGTGTTCAACCCCGAAAACCCGCCGCCCACCACACAGACATCGGCCAGCACTTCGCCTTTGAGCGCCGCAAGTTCGGGCTGCGGCAGGCTGCTGGCGGCGTAGTAGGAAGCGGTGTGGTTCAGAGCAGGCTGTTGAGCACGGGCATTCATGTGCGTGATCCTGGTTCTTGCTTTTAGAAAACTTGACGGAGCATAAGCCGGACCTTTCCGGGCGGGCAACATTGGTCGGCTGGTACTGTCTGGATCGGAGCTTTTGCGTCAGAATCCCGCTCTATTCCGCTATTGGTCACCGCTGCAATGAGCTGCAACAGCCAGACAATCCGCACATTGCGACAACAGATTCCCTCGTTCGAGTGCGTTCCCGGCTGCCATGACTGCTGCGGGCCGGTGACCACCTCGCCGGAAGAAATGTCGCGCCTGCCGCGCAAGACCCGCGCCGAGCAGGATGCCGCCATGGAAGAACTCAACTGCGTGCATCTGGGGCCGAATGGTTGCACGGTGTATGACGAGCGGCCGCTGATCTGCCGGTTGTTCGGCACCACCAAGACCTTGCCGTGCCCGAATGGGCGCGGGCCGGTGGAGCTGATTCATCCGCGGGTGGAGACGCAGGTGTTTGAGTACATGGCCAACACTCGGCAGGTGTTGGTTTAAAAGATCGCAGCCTGCGGCAGCTCCTACAAAAAGCGTGTGTACACACGTAGGAGCTGCCGCAGGCTGCGATCTTTTGATCTTCAATCCGGAATCGGCAAGGTCAGGCTCTCCTTCACCTCTTCCATCACGATATAGCTCTTGGACTCGCGCACATGGGGCAACTTGAGCAGGATGTCGCCCAGCAACTTGCGGTACGACGCCATCTCGGAAATCCGCGCCTTCACCAGGTAGTCGAAATCCCCTGACACCAGATGACACTCCAGCACGTGGGGCAATTTCAGCACCGCACGTCGGAACTCTTCGAAAGTATCGCCGGATTTGTAGTCCAGGCTGATCTCGACGAACACCAGCAGACTACCCTTCAGGTGCTGCGGATTGAGCCTGGCGTTGTAGCCCATGATGATCCCTTCGCGCTCCAGACGCCGGACCCGCTCAGTACAGGGCGTGGTCGAGAGCCCGACCTTTTCTCCAAGCTCCGTAAAGGAAATCCGCCCGTCCGCTTGCAGGATCCGCAGGATGTTGCGGTCGATCTTGTCCAGCTCACGTTTGGTCTGAGTGTTGGTACGCATAGGGGATGCGCCTCCGTGAAAAGGGTTTTTGCCGAGAATTGTCGCCAAATATAGGCGCTTATATAGTGAAAAGCACTGGTAAATCTTTTTTACACTGCGCGCATCTGAAGCTCTGAATAACAAACGTCAGCGGTTATCCGCGATGAGGGATATGAAAATGCGCGTCATGGTCTTGGGTAGCGGCGTCATCGGTACCACCAGTGCTTATTATCTGGCCCGTGCCGGGTTCGAAGTGGTGGTGGTCGACCGGCAGCCGGCTGCTGCCATGGAGACCAGTTTCGCCAACGCCGGGCAGGTCTCGCCGGGTTATGCCTCGCCGTGGGCCGCGCCGGGCGTGCCGCTCAAGGCCATCAAGTGGCTGTTGCAGCGCCACGCGCCGCTGGCGATCAAGGCCACTGCCGACATCGACCAGTACCTGTGGATGGCACAGATGCTGCGCAACTGCACCGCCAGCCGTTACGCGGTGAACAAGGAGCGCATGGTCCGCCTGTCCGAGTACAGCCGTGACTGCCTCGACGAACTGCGTGCCGAAACCGGCATCGCCTACGAAGGCCGCAGCCTCGGTACTACCCAGTTGTTCCGCACCCAGGCCCAGCTCGACGGCGCGGCGAAAGACATCGCCGTGCTGAAAGAGTCCGGCGTGCCGTTCGAACTGCTCGACCGCGAAGGCATTGCCCGCGTTGAGCCGGCGCTGGCCAGCGTCACGGACATCCTCGCCGGTGCCCTGCGCCTGCCGAACGACCAGACTGGCGACTGCCAGATGTTCACCACCAAGCTTGCAGAAATGGCCGCAAACCTCGGTGTGCAATTCCGTTTCGGCCAGGACATTCAGCGCCTCGACTTCGCCGGTGACCGCATCAACGGTGTGTGGATTGACGGCAAGCTGGAAACCGCCGACCGCTACGTGCTGGCCCTCGGCAGCTATTCGCCGCAGCTGCTCAAGCCGCTGGGGATCAAGGCACCGGTGTATCCGCTCAAGGGCTACTCCCTGACCGTGCCGATCACCAACCCGGCGATGGCCCCGACTTCGACCATTCTCGATGAGACCTATAAGGTCGCGATCACCCGTTTCGACAACCGCATCCGCGTCGGCGGCATGGCTGAAATTGCCGGTTTTGACTTGTCGCTGAACCCGCGCCGGCGCGAAACCCTGGAGATGATCGTCAACGACCTTTATCCTCAGGGCGGCAATCTGGCCGAGGCCAGCTTCTGGACGGGCCTGCGTCCGACCACTCCGGACGGCACCCCGATTGTCGGCGGAACAAAGTTCAAGAACCTGTTCCTGAACACCGGTCACGGCACGCTCGGCTGGACCATGGCCTGTGGCTCCGGTCGCTTGCTGGCTGACCTGATGGCGAAGAAAAAGCCACAGATCAGCGCCGAAGGCCTCGATATTTCCCGTTATGACAACAAAACCCAGGAGCCTGCAAAGCATGTCAGTCCAGCGCCAGCTCACCAATGAGCGCATGAGTCAGATCGTCACCCATAACGGCACGGTTTACCTGGCCGGACAGGTCGGCGATGACATGAACGCCGGGATTGAGCAGCAGACCCGTGAAACCCTCACCAACATCGAGCGGTTGCTCGATCTGGCGGGCACCGACAAGCACAATCTGTTGTCGGTGACGATTTACCTGAAAGACATCGACGCGCATTTCGAAGGCATGAACGCGGTGTGGGACAAGTGGCTGCCAAAAGGCGTCGCCCCGGCCCGCGCCACGGTTGAATCGAAATTGTGCGAACCGCAAATCCTGGTCGAGCTGTCGGTTGTCGCCGCTCTGCCATAAGCTTTCAGACAGATCCCTCTCCCGGTGCTGCTGGCGGTTCACGCCGTCAGCCAGCGCCGGTTTTTCTTCCCGATAACCCGACCAGAAGTCTGCCGCCATGCGTCCTGCCCGTGCCCTGATCGACCTTCAAGCCCTGCGCAATAACTACCAAATCGCCCGTGAGCTCACGGGGGCCAAAGCCCTCGCGGTGATCAAGGCCGATGCCTATGGCCATGGCGCTGTGCGATGCGCACAAGCGCTGGAAGCCGAGGCGGACGGGTTTGCCGTGGCCTGCATCGAAGAGGCGTTGGAGCTGCGGGCGGCGGGTATTCGTGCGCCGATCCTGCTGCTGGAAGGTTTTTTCGAAGCCGACGAGCTGGCACTGATCGTCGAGCATGATTTCTGGTGCGTGGTGCATTCGCTGTGGCAACTCGAAGCCATCGAGAAAGCGGCGTTGAGCAAGCCGATCACGGTGTGGCTCAAGCTCGACTCGGGCATGCACCGGGTTGGCCTGCATCCGGCGGATTATCAGGCGGCCTACCAACGACTGCTGGCCAGCGGCAAGGCCGCGAAAGTGGTGCTGATGAGCCACTTTGCGCGCGCCGATGAGTTGCACGAACAGGCCAGCGCCGACCAGGTGGCGGTGTTTGAAGCGGCGCGTAAGGGTTTGTCCGCCGAAGTGAGTTTGCGTAACTCGCCGGCAGTGCTCGGTTGGCCACAGATTCCGAGCGATTGGGTGCGTCCGGGCATCATGCTCTATGGCGCCACGCCGTTCGAAGAAGCCAATGAAGTGGCTGCGCGCCTGCAACCGGTGATGACGCTGGAATCGAAAGTGATCAGTGTGCGTGAACTGCCGGCCGGCGAGCCTGTCGGTTACGGCGCCAGATTCATCACCTCCAAACCGATGCGCATTGGCGTCGTGGCCATGGGGTACGCCGATGGCTACCCGCGTTCGGCACCGACCGGCACGCCGGTGTTGGTGGCTGGTCAGCGTAGTCAGCTGATTGGCCGGGTATCGATGGACATGCTCTGCATCGACCTGACCGATGTGCCGCAGGCCGGCCTCGGTTCGACCGTCGAATTGTGGGGCAAAAACATCCTCGCCAGCGATGTCGCCATGGCTGCCGGCACGATTCCATACCAGATATTCTGCAACCTGCGCCGAGTGCCACTGCTCTATTCCGGGGCTTAGTGCCCGAAGCTCCAGACCGGAAGTCGCCTCGCTGAACAGGATTCAGGTCAAAGTGTTGTAAATACTGAACGCTGTCGCCATGATAACGCTCACTATTCCAACAATTTTGAATCCTGGAGGCGCAAGCTTTGGACGTCGGTGAACGACTGCAATCCATCCGTAGGCTCAAAGGCCTTTCCCAGCGTGAGCTCGCCAAACGGGCGGGGGTCACCAACAGCACGATTTCGATGATCGAAAAGAACAGCGTGAGCCCTTCGATCAGTTCGCTGCGCAAGGTGTTGGGCGGGATTCCCATGTCCATGGTCGAGTTCTTTTCCGAAGAAATCCTGCAGGAAAAACCGACTCAGATCGTCTACAAGGCCAACGAGCTGATCGATATTTCCGATGGCGCGGTGACCATGAAACTGGTCGGGCGTGCCCATCCGAGCCGGGCGATCGCATTCCTCAATGAAATCTATCCGCCAGGCGCCGACACCGGTGACGAGATGCTCACCCATGAGGGTGAGGAAACCGGCATCCTGGTCGAAGGAAAACTGGAACTGGTGGTCGGTCTCGAAACTTTTGTCCTCGAAGCCGGCGATAGCTACTACTTTGAAAGTACCAAGCCACACCGTTTCCGTAATCCGTTCGATGTACCGGCGCGACTAATCAGCGCAGCCACGCCGGCGAACTTCTAAGAAAAGAGGCGTCCTGCCAGCATCGCAGAGGCGCCCGGGCTGTGTTTCCGCCGCAGCCTATGACCCCTCCGACTTTGGGGTTGTTTCAGTGCGACGGGCTTACCGCTATACTTGCGCCCGCCTGCGAACCGTGGCCGTAGGCGTGACTAGCCACCATTGAGGGTGAACGCGTGAACCTAATTATGAAAATGCTGGCTGCACCAGCAACCGTATTGGCCCTATGGGCTGTCAGTGTCAGCGCTCAAGCTGTAACCAACGACGAAATCGCCAAACGCCTTGAGCCAGTCGGCCAGGTTTGTGTTCAGGGTAAAGAGTGCAAGGGCATGGAAGTGGCCGCTTCCGCTGGCGGCGGTGGCGGTGCAAAAACCCCGGATGAAGTGATTGCAAAACATTGCAACGCTTGCCACGGTTCAGGCCTGTTGGGCGCGCCGAAAATCGGTGATGCCGCCGCTTGGGGCGAGCGTGCCAAGAAAGAAGGTGGTGTTGACGGCCTGCTCGCCAAGGCGATCTCCGGCCTCAACTCGATGCCGCCAAAAGGCACCTGCGCCGATTGTGCAGACGCCGAGCTCAAAGGCGCCATCCAGAAGATGTCCGGCCTGAAATAAGCCTGAGTCTTGCTGCTGAAAAGCCGCTTTCGAGCGGCTTTTTTGTGCCTGTGATTTCGAAAAACGCCGCTGATCTCTGTAGGAGCGAGCTTGCTCGCGAAGCGTTCGAAGGCGCCGCAGGGTGTCAGGCTCGCCGCGTTATCGTTGACGACCATCGCGAGCGAGCTCGCTCCTACAAGGTTTTTGTGCTCGCGATTAGACCCTTAGCCTGTTCATTGCGGCAAAGACCCGGCAAGCTCGGAGCAACCCCAATCCATGGAACGTGAGGGAGGATCCGATGGTTCAGCTGTGCTCTATCGAACAGGCGGTCGATGACGTACTGGCGCGGTTGCCGGTCCACATTCACATGGGCCTGCCCCTGGGCCTGGGCAAACCCAACCATTTCGTCAACGCGTTGTATCGACGTATCGCGCAGTCTCCCGAGCGGCGGCTGACGATCTACACCGCGTTGTGTCTGGGGCGCCCGCCCTTGGGCGATGGTTTGCAAAAGCGTTTTCTCGAACCCTTTGTCGAAAGGGTCTTCGGCGATTATCCGGAGCTGGAATTTCTCGCCGACCTGCGTCGCGACCAACTGCCGGGCAACATCCACATCCAGCAATTCTTCATGCAGCCCGGCAGCCTGCTCAACAGTGCCACGGCGCAACAGGATTACGTCAGCAGCAACTACAGCCATGCGGCGCGGGACATCAACGCCGCCGGGTTGAACCTGGTGGCGCAATTGGTGGCCAGCGATGCCGAACATCCCGACCGCTTGAGCCTGAGCTGCAACCCGGACATCACCCTCGACCTGCTGCCGATGATTGCCAAGCGCCGCGCCGCCGGAGAAACCATCCTGATGGTCGGCCAGGTGCACAACGATCTGCCTTACATGCCTGGCGATGCGGAGCTCGGCATCGACACCTTCGACTTGCTGATCGACCAGAAGGACAACACCACGCTGTTCTCCACGCCGAACATGCCGGTGGGGTGTCAGGACCATTTCATCGGCCTGCACGCCAGCACCCTGGTGCGTGACGGCGGCACCTTGCAGATCGGCATCGGTTCCATGGGCGATGCGCTGACGGCGGCGCTGCTGGCGCGGCAAGCCGACAACGACGGATACAGCGCTTTGCTGGCAGACGTAAACCTCAGCCACTGGGCGCAACTGGTCGAGCGCGAGGGCGGTATCGAACCCTTCGCCAAAGGCCTGTATGGCTGCAGCGAAATGTTCGTCAACGGCTTGCTGGTGCTGGCCGATGCCGGGATCGTGCGGCGCAAGGTTTATCCCGATGTGGCGACCCAGCAGCAGGCGAATGCCGGCACCCTCGACGAGACTGCTCAAACCGATGGCATCTCGGTGCACGGCGGATTTTTCCTCGGTCCGCGCAGCTACTACGAGCGCTTACGCGAGTTGCCGCAAAGCAAGCGGCTTGCATTCAATATGACCCGCATCAGCTACATCAACGAGCTCTACGGCCAGGAAGAACTCAAGCGCTTGCAACGCCTGGATGCGCGGTTCATCAACACCGCGTTCACCGTGACCTTGCTCGGTGCGGCGGTGGCGGATCAGCTCGAAGACGGACGTGTGCTCAGCGGCGTAGGCGGGCAATACAACTTCGTGGTTCAGGGCCATGCGCTGGCAGGCGCGCGCTCGGTGTTGCTGCTGCGCAGCTGGCGCGAGTCCGGCGGCGACGTCAGCTCGAACATCGTCTGGGAGTATGGTCACTGCACGATTCCGCGGCATCTGCGGGACATCGTGGTCACCGAGTACGGCATCGCCGATCTTCGCGGCAAAACCGATGCGGCAGTGATTGAGGCCTTGCTCAATATCAGCGACTCGCGTTTTCAATCGGGATTGATCGAGCAGGCGCAGAAAGTCGGCAAACTGCCCAAGGACTTCCGTCTAGATCCGCGCTTTACCGATAACAGTCCGCAGCGTTTGCAGGCGATTCAGGCGCGGCATCCGCAGCTGTTTCCAGAGTATCCGCTGGGCTGTGATTTCACCGAGGTGGAGCAGGATCTATTGCGGGCGCTGAATTGGCTCAAGAGCAAGTTCAAGCTGAGCGAGGTGCTGGAGTTGGGCAAGGCAGCGCTGGATGCGCCGGAGGCGGCAGCATTTCCGGAACATCTGGAACGCATGCAACTGGCTAACCCGGAGGGGATGAAGGAGGATTTGTATCAGCGGTTGCTGCTCACAGGCCTCAAGGCCACCGCGCAGTAACCGACCACCGAAAACAACTGTGGGAGCGAGCTTGCTCGCGATAGCGGTGTATCAGTCAACGAAGATGTCGACTGACACTATGCAATCGCGAGCAAGCTCGCTCCCACAGGGTATTGCAGTGTTCGGGCGTTATTCGATGAAGGTCACAACACCATCGGCCAGCGACTTCACGCGGGCCAGCGACTCTACGCGATAACCCTGGGAGTCCAGTTCCGCACGGCCGCCTTGGAACGACTTCTCGATCACGATGCCCAGGCCCGCCACGGTGGCGCCGGCCTGTTTGATGATCGAAATCAGCGCCTGGGACGCCTTACCGTTGGCCAGGAAGTCATCGATGATCAGCACACGGTCGCTGCTGGTCAGGTGGCGCGGGGAGATCGCGACGGTGCTTTCGGTCTGCTTGGTGAACGAGTACACGGTCGCCGACAGCAGGTTTTCGGTCAGGGTCAGGGACTGGTGCTTGCGGGCGAAAATCACCGGCACGCCGAGGTTCAGGCCGGTCATGATCGCCGGGGCGATGCCCGAGGCTTCGATGGTGACGATCTTGGTGATGCCCGAATCCTTGAACAGCGTGGCGAATTCGTCGCCGATCAGCTTCATCAGGGCCGGGTCGATCTGGTGGTTCAGAAAGGCGTCGACTTTCAGGACCTGGTCGGAAAGCACGATGCCTTCTTCGCGAATTTTCTTGTGCAGGGCTTCCATGAAGCTGTCCTCTTTTGGCGCCTGTGCGCCGAAGGTCATGTAAAAGTGGTCAATTCTAGCGCTTTAACATCGCGCGTATATCCGCCAATGCGTTGTTGCCTCGCACGGCTTTGACTTCGGTCGGTGTGTCGTCGTTACCTTCCCAGGCCAGATCGTCCGGCGGCAGCTCATCGAGGAAACGGCTCGGCGCGCAATCGATGATCTCGCCGTACTGCTTGCGCTTGGCGGCGAAGGTGAAGGCCAGGGTCTGGCGCGCGCGGGTAATGCCCACGTAGGCCAGGCGACGTTCTTCTTCGATGGTGTCGGCTTCGATGCTGGAGCGGTGCGGGAGGATTTCCTCTTCCATGCCCATGATGAACACGTAGGGGAATTCCAGGCCCTTGGAGGCATGCAAGGTCATCATCTGCACGCCTTCGGCGCCGTCTTCCTCTTCCTGCTGACGCTCCAGCATGTCGCGCAGCACGAGTTTGCCGATGGCGTCCTCGACGGTCATCTCGCCTTCTTCGTCTTTCTCCAGGGTGTTCTTCAGCGCCTCGATCAGGAACCAGACGTTACCCATGCGGTAGTCGGCGGCCTTGTCGCTGGAGCTGTTGGTGCGCAGCCAGTTCTCATAGTCGATGTCCATGACCATGCTGCGCAGGGCCGAGATCGGGTCTTCGCCGGCGCACTGCTCGCGCACCCTGTCCATGAAGCGCTTGAAGCGCGACAGGCGATCGGTGAAGCGGCTGTCCAGATGCTCGCCCAAACCCATCTCGTCGGTGGCGGCGTACATCGAGATCTTGCGCTCGGTCGCATAGTTGCCCAGCTTCTCCAGCGTGGTCGAGCCGATCTCGCGGCGCGGCACGTTGATCACCCGCAGGAAGGCGTTATCGTCATCCGGGTTCACGATCAGGCGGAAGTAGGCCATCAGGTCCTTCACTTCCTGACGTCCGAAAAAGCTGTTGCCGCCAGACAGGCGATACGGCACCTGGTGATGCTGCAACTTCAGCTCGATCAGCTTGGCCTGGTAGTTGCCGCGATAGAGGATCGCGAAATCACTGTATGGGCGGTCGGTGCGCAAGTGCAGGCTGAGGATTTCCATGGCCACGCGCTCGGCCTCGGCGTCCTCGTTGCGGCAGCGGATCACGCGGATCTCGTCGCCGTGGCCCATTTCACTCCACAGCTGCTTTTCGAATTCGTGGGGGTTGTTCGAGATCAGCACGTTGGCGCAACGCAGGATGCGGCTGGTGGAGCGGTAATTCTGCTCCAGCATCACCACTTTCAAGGACGGGTAGTCTTCCTTGAGCAGCATCAGGTTTTCCGGGCGGGCACCACGCCAGGCATAGATCGACTGGTCGTCGTCACCTACCACGGTGAACTGGTTGCGTTTGCCGATGAGCATTTTTACCAGCAGGTACTGGCTGGCGTTGGTGTCCTGGTATTCATCGACCAGCAGGTAGCGCACCTTGTTCTGCCACTTTTCCAGGATGTCGGCGTGCTCTTCGAACAGCTTCACCGGCAGCAGGATCAGGTCGTCGAAGTCCACCGCGTTGAACGCCTTGAGCGTGCGCTGATAGTGGGTGTAGACGATGGCGGCAGTCTGTTCCTTGGGGTTGCGCGCGTTTTCCAGGGCCTGGGCCGGCAGGATCAGGTCGTTTTTCCAGGCGCCAATCATGTTCTTGATCTCGTCGACGCCGTCGTCGCCCGAGTATTCCTTCTGCATGATGTCGGTCATCAGGGCTTTGACGTCAGTCTCGTCGAAGATCGAGAAGCCCGGTTTGTAGCCCAGCCGCACGTGTTCCTTGCGGATGATGTTCAGGCCCAGGTTGTGGAACGTGCAGACCGTCAGCCCACGACCTTCACCGGCACGCAGCAGAGTGCCAACCCGTTCCTTCATCTCGCGGGCGGCCTTGTTGGTAAAGGTCATGGCGACGATGTACTGGGCGCGAATGCCGCAGTTCTGGATCAGGTGCGCGATTTTGCGCGTGATCACGCTGGTCTTGCCGGAGCCGGCGCCGGCGAGCACCAAAAGAGGGCCGCCGACGTAGCTCACGGCTTCTTGCTGCCGGGGATTGAGTCGGGACATAGGTAAATTCAGGAGTCAGTCACAAAATGGGCCGGCATTTTAACAGGCTCAGCGAATTGTGCTGCTCTGTCCGACTTGTGACGTACCACGCTATCTGTAATTGCCGGTTTTGTTACTTTCACGCAGGATGCGCAATGAATTTGCGGCTAATGTTCGTAATTCCAGATGCAAAGGGCTCGATTTGATAACTGATGTCATTGTCATTAGTTATCGGAACGGCATAATGCCCGTCGCCTACATCTTTGCAGAGTCTAGGGAGCTAGCTTGTCTACGCCTGTCGAACCCTTGCGTTTGCTGCTACTGGCCGAAGAGCCAGCGTGGGCAGCGTTGTTGCGCGAGTGTCTGGTTCCTATGGGGAGCTCGGCCGTTCTCATCAGCGCGCCGAGTTGGGAGTCGGTCAGCAGCCTGTTCGATGACAACCGCAGCGCGGTGTTATTGACCATCCCGCAACTTCAACCGGCGCCGGGCCGTTGCGGCCTGCCGACGGTGTTGCTGCTCGACCATGAGCCGCTGACCCCGCCCGACGGTGTGAGTGACTGGCTGGTGCGCGATCTGCTCGATACCGGCATGTTGCGCCGCTGCCTGCGTCATGTGCGCGAGCGTGGCGTCCTGGAAAACACTCTGCAACGCCTGGCCGAGCAAGATCCGCTCACTGGCATCGCCAATCGCCAGGGCTTCCAGACCCTGCTGACCGCGCGGCTGGCGGAAAACGACGGGCGCGGCCTGGCCCTCGGTCATCTCGACCTCGACAACTTTCGTTATGCCAACGATGCCCTTGGCCATCAGGCCGGTGACCGTTTGATCCTGCAAGTGGTGGCGCGGCTCAAGAGCCAGCTCGAGACCGGCGATCAACTGGCACGCCTGGGCAGCGATGAATTCGCTTTGCTGATCGACACCCGTCGCGCTCCCCAGCGTGCCGAGTGGATGGCCGAACGCATCAGCGAAGCATTGGCCGAGCCTTATTGGGTCGACGGCGAAAGCCTGCTGATCGGTTCCAGCCTGGGCATCGCCTACGCCCGGGCCCAGACCGATGCGGATCCGCTGATGTGGCATGCACATATCGCCATGCAGCAGGCCAAAAGCACCCAGGGCTGCACCTTTCACATTTTCAACGAACGCATCAACCGCAATGCCCGCAGCATCGCCGACCTCGAAACCGAGCTGCGCCGGGCGCTGCGCCGCGATGAGCTGGAGCTGCACTACCAGCCACGGCTGAACCTCGCAGACGGGCAAATCGTCGGCCTCGAAGCCCTGGTGCGCTGGCGCCATGCCGAGCGCGGCTTGTTGCCGCCGAGTGAGTTCGTGCCGCTGGCTGAGCAAAGCGGTCTGATCGTGCCGCTGGGCTACTGGGTGATTTCCCGGGCCTTGCGCGACATGCAGGCGCTGCTTGAGCTGGGTTTGCCACCGTTGCACATGGCAATCAACCTGTCGTTCCGGCAATTCCAGGACAGTCAGTTGCTTTCGACCTTGAGTCGCCTGATTGCCGAGCGTGGCGTCGAGGCGCAGTGGCTGGAATTCGAGCTGACCGAAACCGCCGTGATGCGCCGCAGCGATCTGGTCAAGCAGACCATGGACGCTCTCGGGCGTCTCGGTGTGCGCTTCTCCCTCGACGACTTCGGCACCGGTTTCTCGTCCTTCGTGCACCTCAACAGTCTGCCGATCACCTTGCTGAAGATCGACAAGAGCTTTGTCGGCGGCATGGAACAGCGTGAGGAAAACCGCAAGCTGGTCCACGCGATGATCAACCTGGCGCACAACCTCAACCTTGAGGTGGTCGCAGAAGGTGTGGAAACGCCGGAGCAACTGGATCTGCTGCGCGGATTTGAATGCGATCAGGTGCAGGGATATTTGATCAGCAAGCCTTTGCCGTTGGCTGAGCTGGTGGAGTATCTGATGTTTGGCAGCAATCAGCAGTCGATGCTGGAAATCGTGAATTAAAAACCCCACGACCCCCTGTAGGAGTGAGCCTGCTCGCGATGAGGCCAGGTCAGTCAACATTCATGTCGGCTGATAGTTCGCTATCGCGAGCAGGCTCACTCCTACAAGGGATATCAGTCTGTCTGAGCGACCTCGAAGCGCTGCTCTGACGTCGTGTCCCGCTTGATCATCCGTTTCATCTTCCATTCAAATCCCAGCGTCAGGCTCACCGCCGCGCACGCCAGCCCCAGCGCCAGGCCCCACCAGACACCCGTTGGCCCCCACTGCAAATGGAACGCCATCCACCACGCCGCCGGTGCGCCGATCAGCCAATAGCAACCCAGGCCGACGAGGAAAGTGGTCTTGGCATCCTTGAGTCCGCGAATGCAGCCCATGGCAATGGTTTGCACGCCGTCGAACAGCTCGAACCAGGCCGCCACCGCCAACAGGCTCACGGCAAGGTTGATGACATCGCGAAACGCCGGGTCATTGTGGTCGAGAAACAAACCGACCAACTGGTTTGGCAGCAACCAGAAGACCATGGCGAAACACAGCATCGCCGCCGCCCCGAATGCAATACCGACCCGCCCGGCCAGCCGTGCATCCAACAGTTGCCCGGCACCGTAGTGCTGACCGATACGCATGGTGATCGCGTAGGAAATACCCGCCGGGACCATGAATGCCACCGAGACGATTTGCAGGGCGATCTGGTGCGCGCCCAGTTGTGTGCTGCCCATGGTGCCCATGCACAGCGCAGCGAAGGCAAACAGCCCGACCTCCACGGCATAGGTACCGCCAATCGGCAGGCCCAGACGCCACAGCTCCTTCAGGTACTGGCGGTTCAGCCGAGACAGGCCCTGACGCAGCGGATAGGCCTCATAAGCCGGATGCCGCCGAATGTGCCACGCCAGTGCGAGTGCCATCAGGTTGGCGACAATCGCCGTGACCAGCCCGATGCCCATCAATCCCGGTTTCGGCAGGCCGAACATCCCGGTAATCAGCGCATAGTTGAGCAGGAAATTGGCCACGGTTCCGCCCAGGCTGATGACCATCACCGGTGTCGCACGGCCAATGGCACTGGTGAACCCGCGCAGGGCCATGAAGCTCAGGTAGCCGGGCAGGGCGAACGGCAGGAAGATCAAAAACTGCCCGGCCATCTGGACGTTGCTTTCGGTCTGGCCGAATAACAACAGTACCGGTTTGAGGTTCCAAAGCAGCAAACCGGCGGCCAGCGCCATCAGCCATGCCAGCCACAACCCGGCCTGGGTCAGCCGGGTAGCCCCGACAATATCGCCGGCACCCTGACGGATCGCCACCAGTGTGCCGACCGCCGCGATCACGCCGATGCAGAAAATCGACACGAACGAATAGGTCGCTGCACCGAGCCCGCCACCGGCCAGTGCTTCGGGACTCAGGCGCGCCATCATCAGGGTGTCGGTGAGGACCATCAGCATGTGCGCCAACTGCGAGGCAATCAGCGGCCCCGCCAGCCGCAGGATGGCCCGGAGTTCAGTACGTGCTGGATGCTGCATGATCATCACGCTCGATTGTCAGAGAAAACAGGAAGCGTCGATTCTCGGCGCTCTGCGGGGTTTGCACAAAGGGATAAAAAGGATGGGTGGCATGATTAAAACTCATGTGAGAGAGTTTCCGATAAGTTGAAGCAATCGTGCTGTAGGAGCTTTCCTGATGTCCCGTCGTCTTCCTCCCTTGTATGCCCTTCGAGCATTCGAAGCGGCGGCGCGGCATAGCTCGTTTACTCGCGCCGCCGAAGAACTGTCGATTACCCAGAGTGCGGTCAGCCGACATATTCGTACGCTCGAAGAGCATTTTGCCTGCCGCTTGTTTCACCGCAGTGGCCGCAACCTGCAACTGACCGAGTCGGCCCGTTTGCTGTTGCCGGGCATCCGCGAAGGCTTCACCGCCCTGGAGCGCGCCTGCAATACCTTGCGCGCCGAGGACGACATCCTGCGCATGAAAGCCCCGTCGACCTTGACCATGCGTTGGCTGTTGGCGCGGCTCAGTCGTTTCCGGCACCTGCGACCGGGGAACGAAGTGCAATTGACCAGCGCCTGGATGGACATCGATACGGTGGACTTCAACCACGAACCCTTTGACTGCGCTGTCATCCTCAGCAACGGGCATTTTCCCCCGGACTGGGAGGCGACTTTCCTGTTCCCCGAAGAGCTGATTCCGGTGGGCGCGCCGAATCTTCTGAAGGATCAACCGTGGGACGTTACGCGTCTGGCCAGTACCGAGCTGCTGCATCCGACACCGGACCGCCGTGACTGGCGCAACTGGCTGGAGCGCATGGGCCTGACCGATCGAATCTCGCTCAAGGGCGGGCAAGTGTTCGATACGCTGGAGCTGGGCATGATCGCTGCCGCTCGAGGTTACGGCGTATCCATGGGCGATTTGCTGATGGTGGCGGAGGATGTTGCGCAGGGACGTCTGAGTTTGCCGTGGCCGACCGCCGTCGCCAGTGGTGAGAATTATTACCTGGTCTGGCCGAAAACCCGGCCCGGTGGCGAGCGTTTGCGTCGCCTCAGCGATTTCCTGCAAGGCGAGGTCCGGGCCATGGAGTTACCGGATGTCGAGCGCCTGGACTGAATCGATGGCATCGACTCAATTTCCGTTTGTCGCACATCTGCGGATCAATTGTCTTTCTTGGCATTTGCTACCGATGTCTCCACTTTTATGCTTGCTGAAACGTTTCTTCAGGTCTATAAAAATGGCACAACTCCAAGAAAGGCTATTGCCATGACCCCACTCAAACTCTTCGTTGCCCTCAGCGCACTGTCCGCTGCCTCCCAAGCCCTAGCCTGGGATTACGTCCTGCTCGACACCGACAAAGCCGCCCAGAACTGGCAAATCACCAGCCAGCAACTCGGCGTAAAAACCGACAAACCTTTCAGCGTGACCCTGCGCACCTTGCACGGCGGTCGGCAGGAAGGCGTCAGCATCGTCGACATCGATAACGGCACGATGAAACTTTCGGTAGTTCCAACTCGCGGCATGAACGTCCTGCAGGCCTCGGTCGGTAACGTGCGCATGGGTTGGGATTCGCCAGTCAAGGAAGTGGTCAATCCGTCCTTCATCGAGCTCAACGGCCGTGGTGGCCTGGGCTGGCTGGAAGGCTTCAATGAATTGGTCACCCGCTGCGGCTACGAATGGGTCGGCCACCCCGGCATCGACAACGGCGAACTGCTGACCCTGCACGGTCGCGCTGCCAATATCCCGGCCAACAAAGTCACTCTGCACATCGATGAAAAACCGCCGTACGCCATCAGCCTGCGCGGCGAGCTGAAAGAACAGGCTTTCAAGAAAGTCGACTTCTCGGTCGCGACCGAACTGGTCACCGAGCCCGGCAGCGTAGCGTTCGCCCTCAACGACACCCTGACCAACAACGGCGACTATCCGAAGGAATACCAGGCGCTGTATCACAGCAACTTCAGCACCCCATTCCTGGAGCAGGGCGCCCGCTTCGCCGCGCCGGTGAAACAGGTGTCGCCGTTCAACGATAAAGCCAAAAGCGATTTGCCGGACTGGCAAACCTATCGTGCACCGACCAAGGACTACGACGAAACGGTTTACAACGTAGTGCCGTACGCCGATGCCAAGGGCGATACATTGACCGTCCTGCATAACAAGGCCGGCAGCCTGGGCGTCTCGGTCGGTTTCAACACTCAAACACTGCCCGTGTTCTCCCTGTGGAAAAACACCGATACCCAAGGGCAGGGCTATGTCACGGGGCTGGAGCCAGGCACAAGTTTTTCCTACAACCGCCGGTATCAGCGGCCACTGAACCTGGTGCCAATGATTGGGCCGAAGGAGCAGAAGCAGTTCCGCATCAGCTACGGCTTGCTCGCGGATAAGACCGCTGTGGATAAGGCGCTGAAGCAGGTGAGCGAGATTCAGGGTGGGCGGGAGACTGAGGTGCGGCAGACGCCGTTGGTTGATCTCAGCAAGGGGTGATGCTGACTAGAGTGTTGTTGGCCGATATTGCAGCGCTTCGGCCAAGTGCTCGCGTCTGATCTCATCGACTTGTTCAAGGTCCGCCAGAGTGCGCGCTACTTTGAGCAGTCGATGGGCCGCTCGCAGCGACAAGGTCAGCCGTTCACACGCYGTTTCCAGCCAGGTTTCGTCGACTGTGGATAACTTGCAGTGTCTGCGCAGGCCCGGCAAATCGAGAAATGCATTGGCACAGCCCTGGCGTTTTTGTTGCCGTTCTCGTGCATTGGCAACCAACTCGGCGGCGGTGGCAGTGTCGTCACCGGGTTTTAACGCAGGATTTAACGCCGTGGCTTCGCGTGCGACGGTTAGATGCAGATCAATGCGGTCCAGCAGCGGCCCCGACAGTTTGTTGCGATAGCGCTGCACCATGTCCGGCGTACAGGAACAGCGGCCGCTCGGTTCGCCAAGATATCCACAGGGGCAGGGATTCATCGCAGCGACCAGTTGAAAGCGAGCCGGGAAGCGCACGCGGTCCTTGGCGCGGGAAATCACGATGTGGCCGGATTCCAGCGGTTCTCTCAGTACCTCCAGTACCTTGCGATCAAATTCCGGGAGTTCATCAAGGAACAGCACACCGTGGTGGGCGAGGGTGATTTCGCCGGGTTGCGGTTTCGAGCCGCCACCGACCAGTGCAGGACCTGATGCAGAGTGATGTGGCTGGCGAAACGGTCGCTGCGGCCAGTGGCTCAGCGGCACACAGCTGGCGACTGACTGAATCGCCGCGACCTCCAGTGCTTCGTTTTCGGCCAAGGGTGGCAACAGCCCTGGTAATCGGCTCGCCAGAAGTGTCTTGCCCGTACCTGGTGGCCCGCTGAACAGCAGGTTATGCGCACCCGCTGCCGCAATCAGCAGCGCGCGTTTGGCTGCCATTTGCCCCTGAACTTCATTCAAGTCGGGATAGGGTTTACTGGCGTAGAGCAAACCATTGGAAACGTAAGGCTCGATGGGCGTGTGCCCATTGAAATGTGCCACTGCCTGCAGCAGATGGTCCACTGCAATGACCTTCAACCCCGACGCCAGGCAAGCCTCCTCGGCATTCGCCTGCGGCACCATCAACCAGCGCCCGGCCTTGCGCGCCGCCAATGCCGCCGGCAGCACCCCACGGACGGGCCGCACTGCACCGGAAAGCGCCAGCTCCCCCAGGCACTCCACGTCATCCAGTGTCAGCGTCGGCACCTGCACGCTGGCCGAGAGAATCCCCAGGGCAATCGCCAGATCGAACCGCCCGCCATCCTTGGGCAAATCCGCGGGCGCCAGATTCAACGTGATCCGTCGCGCCGGAAATTGCAGCCCCGAATTGATGATCGCGCTGCGCACCCGATCCTTGCTTTCCTTCACCGCCGCCTCGGGCAGGCCGACCATGGTCAGCGACGGCAAACCATTGGCCAGATGGACTTCAACAGTAACGGCTGGCGCCTCCACGCCGACCTGGGCGCGGCTGTGGACGATGGAGAGGGACATGGTCGTTCCTTGAGCTAAACGGGGGCCGCTTCCTGCGGGTTGTTCAAGGGTAGTCAGAAGATGGGAATTTTGCGTGGCGGGAGGGAAGGTGAACTTTCGCAGGATGTTGCCAGCCATCGTCGGATGATTGGCAGACAAAAAAACCGCCAGTCAGGCGGTTTTTTTGGGGGGCAGATTCAAGCTCTTTTACCGGCAAGCAGGCCTGGAGGTTCAAGTTCTCTGCCGTGCGCGATGGCAACTTCAATAAAGCGTTGTTGATTGGCTGATAAACTTCCAGCCAAGCGAAGCGCTTCCGCGTGCAACTCAGCAATTTGTAGCAGCTTCGCCTTTCGCTTTTTGGGGCTCATACACACCTCGTGCGATTGGATGTTTGTTTTGATGTTATTGGTCGCTCAAGTAGATGACAAGGCGGTTGGTCTGGTCAAAGTCGAACCCGAGCTCTCGATAGTAAAAAACAACGTTCGGATCAGGATCCTGGATTTCGATCTCTCTGCACCCAAGCATACGCGCATAGAAATCTGCGGCCAGTAATGCGATTGGAGCAATCAAGCCACGAAGCGGATGGGATTTATCTGGATTCCCCTGCAAAAGAACCACCTTCAAACAAATAGTGCTCCTTCGCGGGGTTGCATAGCACAAGCCACAAAGACTCTGCTCACACCAAATTGCCAAATCCAAACCCTTGGCATCTTTGCGCTTCCAGTCTGGGATGTAATCCCACGGGTAGATTGCTACTCCTTCCCAAAAATGACTTTTTTCTATCGCTGCTGCAGTAATGGGCTCAAACCTGACAGCGGATACGTCAATTTTTAATGCACGAGGCGCGATTTTCTTAATGAATGTTTTGTAGGCGAGCTTCCGCGCGTTTGATTTAAGAGTTTGGTTACGAAGGTCCGTGCCTTTCCCTTTTCTTCTCATTGCTTACGTCTATCGAATATCAAGGCGAAAAGCGTAAACGAACGGGTGCGGAGTGATAAATCAGGCCGGAGAGCTGGTTTTTGTAGGACCGTGCCTAGAAAGATGAAGGACGTCGGTGAAAGAGCGTGGATGGTCTTGCCTGAGGAAGGTTGCTGCTTATGATCTCGCTGAATGCAACCGTAGGAGGCGTGAATGAACAAGAATGGAATGCGGCCGATTCATCCTGGTGAAGTTCTAAGTGAGGAGTTTCTGAAGCGTCTGGGCATTACAACCAATGCTCTGGCTCGCTCGCTGAACGAACCAGGGGCGGAAATAAGCGATGTTGTGAATCAGCGGAGCGGTGTCAGTGTTGGTCTGGCGCAAAAGCTATCCATCCACCTGAATACCACACCCGATTTCTGGCTGAATCTGCAATCGACCTACGAACTGCGCTCAGCCTGGATCGAGCGTGGTTGAACGTTAAATATTCAAAGCGACTGCAAGACCCGTGAAGCCCGCTTCCACCACGGTTTTACCGGGCGTCTTGCCTGCTCCCGCTCTGTCATCATCTGCGGCACATCCTGCAGCCGAATCCACGGCTGGTTGTTCCAGTGCAGCAAGCTCAACGACATTTCCGGCCAATTGAGCAGGCTCAGTTGTGGGCGCTCGATTGCAGCAGGGTGTTGGGCGTCTCGCAGGGCGGGAACGACTTCGTGGGTGAGCCATTCGCGTAAGGCTCGGTATTCGGGGCAGTAGTGATAGACCAGTAATGCGTAAACGCCGGATTCGCTGATCAGAAGGGTGTTTTCGATGCTGCCGTGGATGAGCATTTTTACGGTTTGACGCTGGTCGGGATCGAGTTTCCGGACGGCGCGTTCGTCGAGGTAGAGGCGCAGGAGGCGGCCGAGGTCGCGGGCGCTGAACCAGGGTTGGTTTTGCAGGAGAAGTGCATGGAGGTGGAGTTTGTGGCGGGTGAAGACGTGAGGGATCAGGTAAGCGTCATCGCTATTCATTGATACAGCTCCTTTTGCTTAAGGGCTGCCAGTAATTGTCGCCAAACAATTGGGTGGCAGTTGTACGCGGGTTGGCGAACCGGAGCAAAAGGAACCCGGCAGATCCGAAGATCTCCCACGCACAACCGCCATGACTCGATGTGGCGGAGTATTTCCCGCCTTCGGATGGTCGTCGTGCGCCTTAAGCTTCCAGGTCGCCAAACCCAGTGCTGAATGTTCAGCCGGGATGAGCTTAGGAATCGGCGCTTAGCGACGCAATCGGACGGCGGTGTGATGTTTGTAGGACGTTGCCGGGATTTTTGCGGGGCTTAGGATCAAAAGATCGCAGCCTTCGGCAGCTCCTACAGGGGCTGTATTTCAAATCAGGATTGATGAGTTACTCGGTCGGCGGACTCAGCTTCGCTTCCAACTCCGCCACCTTCGCCTCTAGGCTTTCCAACCGTGCCCGGGTGCGTGCCAATACAACCATCTGGCTATCGAATTCTTCCCGGCTCACCAGATCCAGTTTGCTGAAGCCGCTCTGCAGCAACATTTTGAATTGGCTTTCGATTTCTGCTTTCGGCAGAGGCGTGTCGCCGCTGAAGAGGCGGGAGGCGGTGCCGGTGAGGGCGTCGAGGAAGTCTTTGGGCGCGAGCATGGGCAATGTCCTGGAAACAATGGCGGGCAGTGTATCACGCAGTGTCTATAGTTCTTTGCGCAGGCGAAGGGCGCACACTTTTCGCGCATGGGGACGGACGGCGTCGCACCGTTATTGTGCGTAACCCGGCGAGTGTTGTTGCGATATGGCGGACATCTGCCGGCAAAAGATTGAAAACTATGAGTTTTGTGGAGATGGCAAGGTTTCTGCTTAGATGCTGGTGACCCATGCACTGATGCAGTCGCTGTGACGAATGCAGTGCGCCAAGCGAAACACGGGGGAGTGCTTCGTGAGGAGCGGTTAGCTGGCGTCGAACGGGCAGGTAAGGCCGACGATGCGTTACAAAGCCAGGCACTGCGCTTAGACTTGAGACGGGTTTGTTTTCCTGGGGCAAGTTCACCAATTCGGGAGAGAGTTTTCATGAAGCTAGTCACTGCCATCATCAAGCCGTTCAAGCTGGACGACGTACGCGAGTCGCTGTCCGAGATCGGCGTGCAGGGCATTACCGTCACTGAAGTCAAAGGCTTTGGTCGGCAGAAGGGTCACACCGAGCTGTATCGCGGCGCGGAATACGTGGTCGATTTCCTGCCCAAGGTGAAGATCGACGTCGCCATCGACGACAAGGATCTGGACCGGGTAATCGAGGCCATCACCAAGGCTGCCAACACCGGCAAGATCGGTGACGGCAAGATCTTCGTGGTCAATCTGGAACAGGCGATTCGCATCCGTACCGGCGAAACCGATACCGACGCTATCTAAGCCGCCACAAACCCAACGCCCCAGGAGAAAACAATATGACTCTGCGTAAATTCGCAGGGCTAGGAGCCCTGTTGTCCATCGTAATGCCCAGCCTTGCCTTGGCGGCAGACGAAGTGGCGGCACCCGTCCTCAACTCCGGCGATACCGCCTGGATGATGACCTCTACAGCCTTGGTGCTGTTCATGACCATTCCCGGCCTTGCGCTGTTCTACGGCGGTATGGTCCGGTCGAAAAACATTCTTTCCGTGATGATGCAGTGCTTCGCCATTACTGGTCTGATCAGCGTCCTGTGGGTCATTTATGGCTACAGCATCGCGTTCGACACCACGGGCATGGAGCAGGGCGTCATCAACTTCAACTCGTTCTTCGGCGGCATGGGCAAGGCATTCCTCGCCGGCATCACGCCTGCCAGCCTGACCGGTCCTGCGGCGCTGTTCCCCGAGGCGGTGTTCGTCACCTTCCAGATGACCTTCGCGATCATCACCCCGGCGTTGATCGTCGGCGCCTTCGCCGAGCGGATGAAGTTCTCCGCGATGCTGGTTTTCATGGGCGTGTGGTTCACCCTGGTTTACGCGCCGATTGCGCACATGGTCTGGTCCGGTAACGGCGGCCTGTTGTGGGACTGGGGTGTTCTGGACTTCGCCGGTGGCACGGTGGTGCACATCAACGCCGGTGTGGCCGGTCTGGTTGCCTGCCTGGTGCTGGGCAAGCGTAAGGGCTTCCCGACCACGCCGATGGCGCCGCACAACCTCGGTTACACCTTGATGGGCGCGGCCATGCTGTGGGTCGGCTGGTTCGGTTTCAACGCCGGTTCCGCCGCTGCGGCCAACGGCACCGCCGGTATGGCGATGCTGGTGACGCAAATCGCTACCGCCGCTGCGGCGCTGGGCTGGATGTTTGCCGAGTGGATCACCCATGGCAAACCTAGCGCACTGGGTATCGCTTCGGGCGTGGTTGCCGGTCTGGTGGCAATCACCCCGGCTGCCGGCACCGTTGGCCCGATGGGCGCGCTGGTAATCGGTCTGGCGGCTGGTGTGGTGTGCTTCTTCTGCGCCACCACCCTGAAGCGCAAGCTTGGCTATGACGACTCCCTGGACGCCTTCGGCGTGCACGGTATCGGCGGTATCCTCGGCGCAATCCTGACCGGTGTGTTCGCAGCGCCGTCCCTGGGTGGCTTCGGCACCGTCACCGACATCGCCGCACAAGTGTGGATTCAGTGCAAAGGCGTGGGCTTCACGGTGATCTACACCGCGATCGCCACATTCATCATCCTCAAGGTGCTGGATGCGGTCATGGGCCTGCGCATTAACGAAGAAGAAGAAGCGGTCGGCATCGATCTGGCGCTTCACAACGAACGCGGCTACAACTTGTAAGCACGCGCATAAAAAACTTGCCCGGCTTGCCGGGCATTTTTTTGTCTGAAATTTGTCGTTGGAGGAACAGCTGAATGGTTTTTTCCTACAGGTTTTGCGATGTTTGCGCCGGGTGTTTTTGTGCGGTCGAAGGCTTACAGGATTGAAGGAATATTAGGGCCTTTGTTTTTTCCCAGAGCGCGCTAGAATGCGCCCCGAACGTGCGGAGAACTGTATGTGGCAACAGACTCTGATTACCTTGCGGGCGAGGCCTCGGGGCTTTCATCTGGTAACGGACGAGTTACTCGCCGGCCTGCCTGAACTCAAGGCGTGTCGGGTCGGTCTGTTGCATTTGTGGCTGCAGCATACCTCGGCGTCGTTGACCATCAACGAGAACGCCGATCCGGCGGTACGTCGCGACTTCGAACGATTTTTCAATCGTCTGATCCCACAAGGAACAGACGGCTATGAGCATAACGACGAAGGCCTGGACGACCTCCCGGCGCACTTCAAGGCCAGCGTGCTTGGCTGTCAGCTCAGTTTGCCGATTTCGGCAGGCCGGCTGGCGTTGGGGACCTGGCAAGGCGTTTACCTGGGCGAGCACCGTGATCATGGCGGTGCCCGCAAAGTCCTCGCCACCGTGCACGGTGAAGAGGCATAACCGCTGGTCAGCAGCGGCTGTTGATTTTTTTCCGGCAGCCTTCGACAGAGGGCAAAGCTGGGCTATAACTAATCTGCTTTTCGCAAGTCATGAGGTAGAACATGAGCGACGATGATCTGGAAAACGACGACCTCGAAGTAGGCGACGACGAAACTGAAGAAGGTCTGGAAGCAGCGGCGGAAGACGTCGCTGAAGACGACGGCGGTGATGCGCCGGTTCCGACCGCCAAAGGCAAGGCCAAGGCAGCGGTATCGGTCGATGAGCTGCCGAGTGTCGAAGCCAAGAACAAGGAACGCGATGCTCTCGCGCGGGCCATGGAGGAGTTTTTGGCCAAGGGTGGCAAGGTGCAGGAAGTGGAGGCCAATGTGGTCGCCGATCCGCCCAAGAAGCCGGACAACAAGTACGGCAGCCGGCCTATCTGAGCCTGCTACCCGCTTGCTGAAAAAGCCCGCCGTCGCTGCGGGCTTTTTCGTGCCTCATGGAAAAGCAAAAGATCGCAGCCTTCGGCAGCTCCTACAGGTATACGCAAATTTCTGTAGGAGCTGCCGAAGGCTGCGATCTTTGTGAAATCACCCTCGAAACTAAACGGTATTCCACCGCGCCAGCAACGCCGGCAGCTCGGTCAGGCTGCGAATCTCCGCATCCGGCAGTCGTTCTGCTTCCCAGACCTTGCCTGCCGGGTTGAACCAGATTGCCCGCAACCCGGCCTGTTGCGCCCCGGCAATGTCATCACCCGGATGATCGCCGATGTGCACCGCCGTTTGAGCGGTCGCACCACCCCGTTGCAACGCCTCATGAAACAGTCGCGCATCGGGTTTGGCGATGCCGATGTCTTCGGCACACAACGCAAACTTGAAGTAGTCCGCCAGCCCCAGCCGACGCACATCGGCATTGCCATTGGTGACCACGCCGAGGGCGTAATGATTGGCGAGGATTTCCAGGGTCGGTTCGACCTCCGGAAACACATCGATCTGATGGCGAGCGTGCAGAAACACTTCAAAACTCTTGTCCGCCAGATCCGACGCCTCGTGATGTCCGTAACCGGACTCTTCCAGCGCATGGAACAGCACTCGCCGACGCAGGGCGCTGATGCGGTGCTTGAGGCTTGGCTCGTTGCTCAATACACGCTCGCGAATAGCCCACAGGTGCTCCACCGGCACTGCCCCAAGGTTGGGCGCGTGCTCGGTCAGCCATTCACGCAAAACGGCTTCGGCGCTGACGATCACGGGGGCGGTGTCCCACAGGGTGTCGTCGAGGTCGAAGGTGATCAACTGAATACTCATGAATCGTCGCCTTTCATGCGTTTGGCCCGTGGGTGGGCGCTGTCGTAGACCGCTGCCAGATGCTGGAAGTCCAGGTGGGTGTAGATCTGCGTGGTCTTGATGTCCGAGTGGCCGAGCAGTTCCTGCACCGCGCGCAGGTCCTGGGAGGACTCCAGCAAATGGCTGGCGAAGGAGTGCCGCAGCATGTGCGGGTGCAGGTTCTGCCCCAGTTCGCGCTCACCCGCAGCCTTGACCCGCACCTGGATCGCCCGCGGGCCGAGACGCCGGCCTTGCTGGCTGACAAACACCGCATCGTCTGCCGGGTTGGTCATGGCCCGCAGAGGCAGCCACTGTTCCAGCGCCTCGCGGGCCTTTTTGCCTACCGGCAGCAGGCGAGTCTTGCTGCCTTTGCCAAGCACCTGGACCATGCCGTCGGCCAGGTCGAGCTGATCGAGATTGAGCCCCGTCAACTCCGACAGCCGCAGGCCGGAGGAATAGAACAGCTCGAGAATCGCCTGGTCCCGACGCGCCAGAAAGTCATCTTCAATCCCGCCTTCAAGCAGTTGCAGAGCGCGGTCGGTGTCGAGAGTTTTCGGCAGGCGGCGTTCGCCTTTCGGCGGCGCAAGGCCATTGGCCGGATCGTGGTCGCACAGACCTTCGCGGTTCAGGTAGTGATAGAGCCCGCGAACGGCCGACAGCAATCGCGCCAGGCTGCGGGACGATTGGCCCTGGGCGTGCAAACGGGCAATCAGGCTGCGCAGGCGCTGGATGTCCAGCGCCGCCCAACTGCCGATGCTCTGTTTGACGCACCAGCCCAGCACTTTATCGAGGTCGCGGCGGTAGGCCGACAGCGTGTGCGGCGACACTTGCCGCTCACTGCGCAGGTGTTCGCAGTAAGCGTCCAGTTGCCGTTCCATGTTCAGCGTACCGAGCGCAGGGAGTTGTTGACCCGTGGCAGCACGCGACCCATGACTTCAGCGATGTAGCTCAGGAACAGGGTGCCCACCGAGCTTTTGTAGTGCTGCGGATCACGGCTGGCGATGGCCAGGATGCCGTGGATGCCTTGGTGGCTGATGACAACGACCGCGGTGGAGCCAATCTGCTTGCGCTGTTCTTCACCGAACAGGAAGTCCAGTTCGTGCTCGCGCAGGCTGCCGCTGACGCTTTTGTCTTCCGAGAGCAAGCCGCCGATGGCCACTTGTGCTTCGGCGTGAGTGGCCCAGCGGCCGACCGGCATGGCGTTGTCGCCGAGCAGGATGAGGCTGACGAAGGGCACCTGGAACTCTTGGCGCAGACTGTCTTCGACGCACATCACCACGTCTTCCAGGCTGGCGGCATCCATCAACGCCAGGATCAGGCGACGGGTCTTGTCGAACAGTCGGTCGTTGTCCCGGGCCACGTCCATCAAATGCGAAAGGCGATGACGCAGTTCAATGTTGCGGTCGCGCAGGATCGTCATCTGTCGTTCCACCAGCGACACGGTATCGCCGCGTCGATGGGGAATACGCAGGGACGGGAGCAGTTCTTCGTGCTCGACGAAGAAGTCCGGATGAGCCTCCAGGTAGGCGGCAACAGCCGCCGCCTCCAGGCTTTCGGACGGTGATTCGTCAGCTTGTCGTGCGGGTACCTGAGGCTTGTCGGTCATGGATTTCGCTCACTCAAAGACGCACTTGTCCTTCATATACGCGCACTGCCGGGCCGGTCATCATCACCGGTTGGCCAGGGCCTGCCCATTCGATGGACAGACGCCCGCCTGGCAGGTCGATCAATAGCGGCGAATCCATCCACCCCTGGCTGATCGCGGCCACTGCGGCGGCACAGGCGCCGGTTCCGCAGGCCTGGGTTTCCCCGGCTCCACGCTCCCAGACGCGCAACTGCGCGCGGCTCCGGTCGATGACCTGGAGAAAACCGACATTGACCCGTGCCGGGAAGCGCGGGTGATGTTCGATTTTCGGCCCCAGTTCATGCACCGGCGCATTGTTGATATCGCTGACCCGCAGCACGGCATGGGGGTTGCCCATGGACACGGCAGCCAGATCGACCGGGGTGCCGTCGACGTCGACCTGATAACTCTTGGCCTGCTCCGGCGCCTGGAACGGAATATCCGCAGGCACCAGACGCGGGGCGCCCATGTTGACGCCGATCTGGCCGTCGTTTCGCACGTCCAGTTCGATGACGCCGCTTTTGGTCTCGACGCGGATCTGCCGTTTTGCGGTCAGGCGCTTGTCCAGTACGAAGCGGGCGAAGCAGCGCGCACCGTTACCGCACTGTTCCACTTCGGAACCGTCGGAGTTGAAGATCCGATAGCGGAAGTCCACGTCCGGGTTACTCGGCGCCTCGACGATCAGCAACTGGTCGAAACCGATGCCGGTGTGCCGGTCACCCCATTGCTTGGCGTGCTTGGGCAGAATATGTGCGTGCTGGCTGACCAGGTCGAGGACCATGAAGTCATTGCCCAGGCCGTGCATCTTGGTAAAACGCAGCAGCATGTTTTTACTCCGGCAGCAGGCTTTCGCCAGCAAACAACTCGGCTACCGTCTCACGGCGACGCACTTCAAATGCCTGATCACCGTCCACCAACACTTCAGCGGTACGGCCGCGGGTGTTGTAGTTGGAGCTCATGACAAACCCATAGGCACCGGCCGAATGCACGGCCAGCAGGTCGCCTTCTTCCAGTGCCAACTGACGATCCTTGGCCAGGAAGTCGCCGGTTTCGCAGATCGGGCCGACGATGTCGTAGGCGCGAGCAGCGGTATTGCGCGGGCGCACGGCAGTGACGTCCATCCAGGCTTGATACAGCGCCGGGCGGATCAGGTCGTTCATCGCGGCGTCGACGATGGCGAAGTCTTTGTGCTCGGTGTGCTTGAGGTACTCGACCTGGGTCAGCAATACACCGGCATTGGCCACGATGAAGCGGCCCGGCTCGAACACCAGCGCCAGGTCGCGGCCGTCGAGGCGTTCACGCACGGCTTTGATGTAGTCGGCAGCCAGTGGCGGCTCCTCGTCCTTGTATCGCACGCCCAGGCCACCACCGAGATCGATGTGGCGCAGGTAGATGCCACAATCGCCGAGGCGGTCGACCAGGCCCAGCAGGCGGTCGAGAGCGTCGATGAACGGCGGCAGGGTGGTCAGTTGCGAGCCGATGTGGCAATCGACGCCGACCACTTCCAGGTTCGGCAGCTGCGCGGCACGCACGTACACGTCTTCGGCGTCGGCGATGGCGATGCCGAACTTGTTCTCTTTGAGACCGGTGGAAATGTACGGGTGGGTGCCGGCATCGACATCCGGGTTCACGCGCAGCGAAATCGGCGCGCTAACGCCCAGTTCGGCGGCGACCACTTGCAGGCGTTCCAGCTCGTCGGTGGATTCGACATTGAAGCAATGCACGCCGACTTCCAGGGCGCGACGCATGTCGTCACGGGTCTTGCCGACGCCGGAAAACACAATCTTGTCGGCGCTGCCGCCAGCGGCCAGTACGCGTTCCAGTTCGCCACGGGAGACGATGTCGAAACCGGCGCCCAAACGCGCCAGGACATTCAGGACACCCAGGTTGGAGTTGGCCTTGACCGCGAAGCACACCAGGTGCGGCGTGCCGGCCAGTGCATCGGCGTAAGCCAGGTATTGGGCTTCGATGTGTGCACGGGAGTAAACGTAAGTCGGTGTGCCAAAGCGCTCGGCGATTGCAGAGAGGGCAACACCTTCCGCGAACAGTTCACCGTCACGGTAGTTAAAAGCGTCCATGAGGTTCCCTTATTGGTAGACGTCGTGCTTGTGTGCTTTGGAGGCAGGCTGCTGCTGTGACGATTTGGCCTGCTCGGCAGGGTCCTGATTTTCGTCAGGCAGGTACAGCGGGCCTTTTTGACCGCAGGCAGACAGCAGGCAGGCAACCGCGAGGAGCGCAGCAAGGGAGGAGATCAGGCGCTTCATGGCGAAATCCTTGAAAATGCATTAATTGCGCCGGAGTATACCGGCCACCCGGCAGCTTGCCTATGCAGCGGACCGCCCGTCTGGCGGGGCTTGGCCGCAAGCACATCGAACCCTGTGGGAGCGGGCTTGCCCGCGATGAGGCCATAACAGGCGCATTGATGTTGAATGTGAGGCCGCCATCGCGAGCAAGCTCRCTCCCACAGTTAGGCAACTGGGCGTTATCCTTTGCAATCGACGGGGCTCGGTCGTATCTTGCGGCGCTTGAGCCTGATCAGACACTTTTTGAGGTTGCCGTAATGAGTTTGTCCGAAGCGCGTTTCCATGACCTGGTCGATGCCACCCAGCAAACCCTGGAGGACATCTTTGACGACAGCGATCTGGATATCGATCTGGAGAGCTCGGCCGGTGTGCTGACCGTCAAGTTCGAGAACGGCAGCCAGTTGATCTTCAGTCGCCAGGAGCCGCTGCGTCAGCTGTGGCTGGCAGCGGTTTCCGGCGGTTTCCACTTCGACTACGACGAAGAAAGCGAGCGCTGGATGTGCGACAAGAGCGAAGAGCAGTTGGGTGAAATGCTCGAGCGTATCGTCCAGCAACAGGCTGGCGTCGAGCTCGATTTCGAAGGCCTGTGAGATCGTGACTCAGCCTGCGCCTGTCCGTGCGCCCAAGCCGCTCTACAGCAATGTCAGCCTGGCGGTGCCGTCGCCCTGCAGCGGTGTCTGTCGGCTGGACGAACAGAAAGTCTGCCTGGGGTGCTTTCGTCATGTCGAAGATATTCGTGAGTGGCGTTCGGCCGATGACGAACGTCGGCGGGTGATTTGCGCGCAGGCTTCGAATCGCAAGGCTGGCGCTCTGTAGGAGCTGCCGAAGGCTGCGATCTTTTGGCAGCTCTGAAGATTGCCGAAGAACAAGATCAAAAGATCGCAGCCTGCGGCAGCTCCTACGCCGCCGCGTGGCGGCTTGTATATTTTTTGAGCTGTGATAGTGTCCGGAAACGCCTCAACCCACCGAGGCTTATGAAAACCCCGCCTTTTTCTGGCGGGGTTTTGCTTTTTTCGTGCAGAAGAAAGGAGTCTGCCCAGATCATGACCGCACCTTCCATCACCCTTACCCGTCTGGACGTCCAGCGTCTGGAGCGTCTGATCGACAGCCTGGACGAGACGCTGCCGGGCGTTATTGCGCTGCAAACCGAACTGGATCGCGCTGATACCGTGGTCGGCCACGATGAAGTGCCGGCGGATGTCGTGACCATGAATTCCCGTGTGCATTGTCGAGAAGAAGGCAGTGGCAAGGACTACCACCTGACCCTGGTGTACCCCAAGGATGCGAATGCCGACGAAGGCAAGGTCTCGATCCTGGCGCCGGTGGGCAGCGCGCTGCTTGGCCTGAAGGTTGGTCAGCATATCGATTGGCCGGCTCCGGGCGGCAAGACCCTGAAGCTGACGCTGCTGGAAGTCGAATCGCAGCCGGCCAATGGCGGCGCGTTCCCCGAGTGACACCCCCTCAGACCTGATCGAGCGCCTCGTTCAACGCGTGCTCCAGGTCGGCTTTGTAGCGCAGGTACAGATGGGTGGAACTCTGACCTTCGCCGACCAGGCCTGACAGGTCGAGGTCGGTGATGTAGCAGCGGTAGCGTTCGGTTTCCCGGCGCTGCCCGACGATTTCCCGGGCGACCACGCTGAACAGCTGGTCGCCATGCTCCAACTCGGAAAACTCCCGTTGATTGCAATACAGCGTGACCTGCACCTGACCCGGTGCGGCTTTGCCGACGATCGCCTGCACGTCGTAGAGCGGCTTGTTCACCGGTGTCTGCGGTACCGGTCGGGCTTCGATGCGGCGCGCCCGGCCAGGGCCTGACGGCAGCAACTGGCAATACAGGGTGTCGAGGTTCAAGGGGTGGGCAGCATCCATTGGCAACAGGGTATCGCGACGGTGCTGGATCGATTGCAGGAAACGTTGCAGCGGCACCAGCAGGCTTTGCTCGTCGTGCCAGGGCAGGCGTTGCTGCCACAGGGCATTGAACTCATCGAGCACGTACAGATCGGCCTGATTTTCGTTGACCCGATAGAACACTTGTATGCAGTCCGGCTGGCCCGTCGGCAGGAGCAGCGCGAGGTCGTGGTCTTCCAGTGCCTTCGGATCCAGGTGCAACGGGCTGTAGCTGGCCATTTCCTCGCCCAGGTAATCGATCAGCGCCGGTAGAGTGGCCAGCGCGATGTGCTGGACCTGGCCGGGCACCAACTCCAACACGTGGTAGTGCTGCTGGACCTGGATCAGGTAGCGATGATTGAGCCGGCTCAACAGCAGGTTCTGCGCAGTATCGAGGATTTCCTCCACCCGTTGGGCAATGAACTGCGCGCGGTTATGGCAGAAGCAACGTACCCGCAGCTTCGGCTGATGTGGCCCGGCCGGCAGGTTGTTGAGGTAATCGCGGATGCAGTCGAGCAGGGCGTGGGGGCCGTCGTAGCGACCGACCAGCACTTCATTCCAGCTGTTGAGTGTGACCTGGTCCAGGGTCAGCACCAGGTTTTCCCGGACACCGGCGTAGCTCAGGGAATCGGTGCGCTCGGTGGTCATCAGGATGTTCAGGTCGCGATGGTGCTTGAGCGGATCGATGCCGACATTCACCAGAATCAGCACTTCACTCGGCACGCTGGCGCGCAGCAGCGGTTCTTCGGCGACGGTGGGCAAGGGCAGGGCGATGGTCTGTTGCAGGCTGCGGAGCAAGTTGAACAGTTCGAATTCGCTCAAGTCGCTGGTGCCGGGGTGTAAGGCCAGGCGGGTACTGCTGTCGATCACGCCATTGCGGTGGCACCAGGTCAACAGTTCCAGCAAGTGGCGGCTGCGTTTGATCGGCGCGAAATGTTCCCACTCCAGCGCCGTCAGGTTGCCGTTGTACAAGCCCCACTGGCTTTGCCCCGGTTCTTTCCTGTTCGGTGCCTGCACCAGCGTCAGGGTGTCTTCAGCCAGGTCCGGGGCGATACCGGGGTTGATGAACTCGACTTTGCCGGCCTTGCGCTCGAACGCGGCGTACAGGCGACGGCCGAGGACACTCAGGTCGCGCTTGTTGATGCGGCTGACCGTTTGTTCGTGACGGGCAAACTGTGTGAGAAAGCGGTAGCTGTAGTTCAGTTCATTGACCAGCGCCCGCCGCTCGGAGCTGACCTGGCGGATTTTCCACTGACTGCGGCTATCGAGCAGGGCCAGTTGGCGCTGGTCCCAGTGCCATTCGCGGGCCAGGCGCTCGAGCAAAGAGCGTTGCCAGCTCTGGGTGCGGCTGCTGCCGGTCAGTTTGCGATTGACCTTCAGGTACAGCGCGCGACGCACCAGCTCCAGCCTTTCCGGTTCGTTGCGGGCGACCAGGTATTCCTCGATGCGCCGGTACACCACGACATACGGGTCCAGCTCGTCGAGGTCGAGCCGGTTGGCGAATACCGCTTGTTTGAAGCGCAGGCTCAGGCAATGGACCCTTGGGTGTTCACTGGCGTAAACCTCGGTCAGCAACAGCTTGAGTACCGATTTGTAGGGTGACTCGATGCCCTTGAACAACTGCCAGAGCCCGGCGCCGATAAATTCACCGGGCGGGATGAAGGCCAGGTTGCCGAGGTCGAGGGTTTCATCTGCGCGGATGAAGCGTTTGGAGATCAAGGTATGGGTGTATCGGTCGTAGCTCGACTCTTCGTAGACCGGCACCAGCCACCAGATCGGTGTACGTCCGGCCAGCCAGATCGCGGTGCGGTAAAACTCGTCCAGCAACAGGTAGTGCTGGGTGGTGCCGCAATCTTCCGAACTCAGCTGGGTATCGCGCTCGCCCCGGACGAAACGGGTCGGGTCGATCAGAAAGAAGTGCGCCTCGGCACCCTGGCTGGCGGCCCAGACTTCCAGCAACTGGCATTTTTTGTGCAGTTCGGCGAGTTCGTTCTCGGTCAGGTCCGGCCCATGGCAGACCCACACATCCATGTCGCTCTGGTCGGCCTGAGCCAGGGTGCCGAGGCTGCCCATCAGGAACAGTCCGTGAATCGGCCGGGGCGGGTTGCTGCCGTGGCGCGGTTTGTAGGAAAACGATCGGGTCAGGCGCTGGGCTTCAGCGAGGACATTGGCATCCGGTTCGAAATTCGACAGCCCGGCCGGCGTACTGCCGCAAACGTAGCCGGGCAACAGCGGATGGTTCACGTGGAAAAACAGCGGCAGCAAGGTCAGGACCTCTTGCTGGCGGGTCGACAACCCTTCCATGGCGCGAGCCATGCGTCCTTCGTTGAGTTTCAGAAAGCGTGCGCGCAACTGGCTGAGAACCTTGCGGTCGATTCCCTCGTCCAGATCGGGGCGGATTTCATGGTTGCGGGTCATGTCAGCTCAAACCGGCTCGCAGGGCTCGGACGTGGGGCTCTTCGGATGAGGGGCAGTTTAGCGTCTTGAGGCGAGGACCTTTAAGCTGATTTTTTCTGGCGTCAGAATTCTATCGGCTGGAGACGGAAATCAGGGGAATGTGCCCGCGGAAATCCCTGGCTCGGGGTCTCCGTGGGCGATGCGGCAGAATTCAGGCTGTTACTTCGGCGTTAAGAATGGTCAGCACGGATTGCACATTTTGCGCGGCGTCACGACCCAGGCTGGTCAGGTAACCGCCATCAGGCTGGTCGGTCAGTTCTTTTTCAAAGAGGCGTTTGGCGGCGGCAATGTGTTTCGGGGCAGCGGTCTGATGAATTTTCAGACCTTCCTGGGAACTGTCCAGGTTGAAGAGTGCGAGGACTTCCAGTTCGGCAACCAACTCAGGGGTAAGCGACATAAGGACTCCAGACTTTCTAGGAATTGGACGACAGCGCCCCTAAGGTGAACCCGCTTGTCCGGCATGTCCAGTGCCCGCGACAGGGTTTTTTTCTCTGTAGGAGCGAGCTTGCTCGCGAAGGTCATCAACGATGACGCTGGAAACCTGACGCCCCGCGGCGCTCTCGGGTTTTTCGCGAGCGAGCTCGCTCCTACAGGGAGCGGGTAGGGCTTACTGCTTTTCCGGCGGCAGCTCGGGCAATGCACGCAGTGCAGCTTCGTACCATTCGGTGTTGAACGCGCGGTCTTCTTCGAGGATCGCGTCGATTTCTACCGCCAAAACGTGAGCCATCAAGTTGAGGATTTCTTCCCGCTCGTAACCCACCAGCGTCAGCTTGTTGAACGTCGCCTTGGCCGCTGGCGGGTTGTCGCTTTCGATCTGGTTTTCGATGGCCTGGATCAGGGTACTTTCGGCGAACTCTTCTTCGTCGTTGTCGATATCGTTCAGCTCGCTCATGGCAGGCTCCTCAGGGAAAGGTGGTCAGTTTACCCGCATTCAACCGCGTGATGCTGCTGGCAAGAATCCCGGCAGCGTTCTATAAACAGGCACTGCCCACCCCGCATGGTCTGGAGGCTTTGTGATGATCAAGCTTTATGGATTCTCCGTCAGTAACTACTACAACATGGTCAAGCTGGCGCTGCTGGAAAAAGGTCTGCCTTTCGAAGAAGTACCGTTTTACGCCGGCACCAGCCCCGAGGCACTGGCCATCAGCCCCCGCGGAAAGGTCCCGGTGTTGCACGTAGAACAGGGCTTCATCAATGAAACCAGCGTGATCCTCGAATACATCGAGCAAAGTCAGAACGGCACGCCGCTGCTACCGAGCGATCCGTTCGAACGCGCGCAGGTGCTGGCACTGGCCAAAGAGATCGAGCTGTATATCGAATTGCCGGGGCGGGCCTGTTACGGCGAAGCATTCTTCGGCATGACCGTACCGGAAGCGATCAAGGAAAAAACCAAGGCCGAACTGTTGTTGGGGATGGCAGCCCTGGGCCGGCACGGCAAATTCAGCCCTTACGTGGCTGGCGACAGCTTGAGCGTGGCGGATCTGTATTTCCTGTTCAGCGTGCCGCTGGCGTGTGGGGTCGCCAAGAAGTTGTTTGACATCGATCTGTTGGCCGAGCTGCCGGCGGCCAAGGCGCTGTTGCAGCGGTTGGGGGAAAACCCGAACGTTCAGCGAGTGGCGGCGGACAGGGAAGCGGCGATGCCGGCGTTCATGGCGATGATTGCTGCCAAGAAGTAGTTCTGCGGGGTTTTGAGGTCAGTCATCGTCGGAACGCCGCCCGGAGCCGGCTCGCTCCCACAGGGTTGGATGTGCGAACACTATCCAGTGTGGGAGCGAGCCGGCTCCGGGCGGCGATCCGACGATGCATTTGACGATTTAGCGACTGGCCAGAAGTGCCTGGCCGCGCACTACAGCAGCCTTCACCTGTGCCGGCGCGGTGCCGCCGATGTGGTTACGGGCATTGACCGAGCCTTCGAGGGTCAGCACGGCGAACACGTCCTGATCGATCTGGTCGCTGAACTTGCGCAGCTCTTCCAGGCTCATTTCCGCCAGGTCCTTGCCGCTGTCCACGCCGTACTTCACGGCATGACCGACGATTTCGTGGCAATCACGGAATGGCAGGCCGCGACGCACCAGGTAGTCGGCCAGGTCGGTGGCGGTGGAGAACCCGCGCAGGGCCGCTTCGCGCATCATCGCGTGCTTGGGCTTGATCGCCGGAACCATGTCGGCAAAGGCCCGCAGCGAGTCGCGCAGGGTATCGGCGGCGTCGAACAGCGGTTCCTTGTCTTCCTGGTTGTCCTTGTTGTAGGCCAGAGGCTGGCCTTTCATCAGGGTCAACAGGCCCATCAGCGCGCCGAATACGCGACCGGTCTTGCCACGCACGAGCTCCGGTACGTCCGGGTTTTTCTTTTGCGGCATGATCGAGCTGCCGGTGCAGAAACGGTCCGGCAGATCGATGAACTGGAACTGCGCACTGGTCCACAGCACCAACTCTTCGGAGAAGCGCGACAGGTGCATCATCGCGATGCTGGCGGCCGAGCAGAATTCGATGGCGAAATCGCGATCGGAGACGTTATCCAGCGAATTGCCGCCTACCGCGTCGAAACCCAGCAGTTGAGCGGTGTATTCACGATCGATCGGATAGGTAGTGCCGGCCAGCGCGGCGCTGCCCAGCGGCATGCGGTTGGTGCGCTTGCGGCAGTCGACCAGGCGCTCGTAGTCGCGGCTGAGCATTTCGAACCAGGCCAGCATGTGGTGCCCGAACGTCACCGGCTGTGCAGTCTGCAGGTGGGTGAACCCCGGCATGATGCTGGCGGCTTCGCGCTCGGCTTGCTCCAGCAGGCCATTTTGCAGGCGGGTGATTTCGGCCAGGATCAGGTCGATTTCGTCACGCAGCCACAGGCGGATGTCGGTAGCGACCTGATCGTTACGGCTGCGGCCGGTGTGCAGTTTTTTACCGGTCACGCCGATGCGGTCGGTCAGCCGCGCCTCGATGTTCATGTGGACGTCTTCGAGGTCGATGCGCCAGTCGAACTGGCCGGCCTCGATTTCACCCTGGATGGTCTTCAGGCCATCGATGATGCTGTCGCGCTCGGCATCGGTCAGCACGCCGACCTTGGCCAGCATGGTGGCGTGGGCAATCGAGCCCATGATGTCGTGGCGATACAGGCGCTGGTCGAAGGTGACGGAGGCGGTGAAGCGGGCGACGAAGGCGTCGACGGGTTCACTGAAGCGGCCGCCCCAGGACTGATTGGTCTTGTCAGTGCTCATGAATTCGCTCGTATCGGCTTGAAGTAGGAAGGCGTGGAACGCTGACGCGGATAATAACAGGGTTGCCAATCCTGTCGCTGACACTGGTCGACAGGTTTTTTTGGGGGGACGAGTCCAGGCTTGGGTAAGCCCCGCGCATTTTTGCGGAACGATATTTTCCAATTGAGCTGTATCGTCCCGGCAACCGTCTACAGTTGGACAGTAGGATCAGCGCACTTTTCGTTGCAGCCGCTGATTATAAAAAGAGGGGAGTGTTCAGATTGCGTAACAGCAAACCCTGTGGCGACGTGTCGCCAATGCGGGCCTGGGCCGCCAATCGCCCGGCAGATGAAAATTTAGCCGCCGGACCAGCGGCACTTTTTGACGCTCGCGCTAGTCTTAGCGTGGATCGCGGTGACGGACGTCACTTCACCTGTCTACGCTATCCTTGTGCGAGACTCACGCAGGAATCCAGCGCAATATGAATGTCCTGATCGTTGATGACGAACCCTTGGCCCGCGAGCGCCTGAGCCGAATGGTTGGCGAACTCGAGGGATACAGTGTCCTGGAGCCTAGTGCCACGAATGGCGAAGAGGCGTTGGCACTGATCGACAGCCACAAACCGGATATCGTGCTGCTTGATATCCGCATGCCCGGCCTGGATGGCCTGCAAGTGGCTGCGCGGTTGTGCGAACGCGAAACCCCTCCCGCCGTGGTGTTCTGCGCCGGGCCCGATGAATTTGCCGTGGAAGCCTTACAGGCCAGCGCCGTAGGCTATCTGGTGAAACCTGTGAGAACTGAACAATTACATGACGCATTAAAGAGAGCCGAGCGCCCCAATCGTGCCCAGCTCGCCGCCCTGACCCGCCCTGCTGCCGAAAGCGGCAACGGACCGCGCAGCCATATCAGCGCCCGAACCCGTAAAGGGATCGAGCTGATTCCGCTGGATCAGGTGGTGTATTTCATTGCCGACCACAAATACGTGACCTTGCGCCACGAAGGCGGCGAAGTGCTACTCGATGAGCCGCTCAAGGCCCTCGAAGACGAATTCGGTGACCGTTTCGTGCGTATCCATCGCAATGCGCTGGTCGCCCGCGAGCGTATCGAGCGACTGCAACGCACACCCCTGGGGCATTTTCAGCTGTTCCTCAAAGGCCTCAATGGTGATGCGCTGATCGTCAGCCGGCGTCATGTGGCTGGCGTGCGCAAGATGATGCAACAGCTTTAAACAGCTGTTCGCAGGCGAATTTCACACCCGATTGCCGGACATCCGGGGCCAGGGAGGCCGAGTAGTATCTGATACAAGTCAAAGTGGATTTGGCTGAGCTGTTATTATCCGCCGTATCTATTCAGTACGGATTGATCCATGTCCTCTCGCCAGATCCGCATCGCCACCCGCAAAAGCGCTCTCGCCCTGTGGCAGGCCGAATTCGTCAAAGCCCGTCTTGAAGCGGCTCATCCGGGCCTGCTGGTGACACTCGTCCCCATGGTCAGTCGTGGTGACAAGCTGCTTGACTCACCGCTGTCGAAAATCGGCGGCAAGGGCCTGTTCGTCAAGGAACTCGAAACCGCTCTACTGGACAATGAAGCAGACATCGCCGTGCACTCCATGAAGGACGTGCCGATGGACTTCCCCGAAGGCCTTGGCCTGTTCTGCATTTGCGAAAGGGAAGACCCGCGCGACGCCTTCGTTTCCAACACCTACACCAGTCTCGATGAGTTGCCCCATGGCAGCATCGTCGGCACCTCCAGCCTGCGCCGCCAGGCTCAATTGCTGACCCGTCGCCCGGACCTGGAAATCCGCTTCCTGCGCGGCAACGTCAACACTCGCCTGGCCAAGCTCGATGCCGGCGAATACGACGCCATCATCCTCGCCGCTGCCGGCCTGATACGCCTGGGATTTGAAGATCGCATTACCTCGGCCATCAGCGTCGACGACAGCCTTCCAGCCGGTGGCCAGGGCGCGGTGGGTATCGAATGCCGCAGCGCCGACCGTGAAATCCACGCTCTGCTGGCGCCCCTGCATCACCAGGACACCGCCACCCGCGTGACCGCCGAACGCTCTCTCAACAAGCACCTCAATGGTGGCTGCCAGGTGCCGATTGCCTGCTACGCCGTGCTGGAAGGTGAGCAGGTGTGGTTGCGCGGGCTGGTGGGCGATCCAAAGGGTGGTCTGCTGCTCAGCGCAGAGGCCCGCGCTCCTCGCGGCGATGCCGAAGCGCTGGGAGTGCGAGTGGCCGAAGACCTTCTCAGCCAGGGTGCCGACGCCATACTCAAAGCGGTCTATGGCGAGGCTGGTCACGAGTGATCGGCTGGCGCTTGCTGCTGACGCGTCCCGCCGATGAGTCGGCGGCGCTGAGCAGTCTTTTGGCCGAGCAGGGGATATTCAGTAACAGTCTGCCGCTTTTGGACATCATGCCCATTGCGGCCACTGACACAATGCGCCAGGTGATTCTGGCGCTGGATCAGTTCTGCGCGGTCATTGTGGTCAGCAAGCCGGCCGCCCGGATCGGCGTCGAACTGCTCGAGCGGTATTGGCCAACACCGCCCGGTGTGAAGTGGTTCAGCGTCGGCGCGGCGACTGCGCAGATCCTCGAGGATCACGGATTGGACGTGAGCTTCCCGGCAGAGGGCGATGACAGTGAAGCCTTGCTCGAACTTTCCCGACTGCGCGAGGCTATCGCACAACCCGATGCGCGAGTGTTGATCCTGCGCGGGGAGGGCGGGCGCGAGTTGCTGGCGGAGCGTTTGCGTGAGCTTGGTGCTAGTGTCGAGTATCTGGAACTGTACCGCCGGGCATTGCCGATTTACCCGCCGACAGCGCTGCCGGAACGGATCCAGGCGGAACGCCTGAACGGGCTGGTGGTCAGCAGTGGACAAGGTTTTGAGCACCTGCATCAATTGGCCGGCGACGCCTGGCCGCAGTTGGCGCAGTTGCCGTTGTTTGTACCAAGCCCCAGGGTTGCCGAGCTGGCGCGTGCCGCCGGGGCCAAAACAGTTGTGGATTGTCGCGGTGCGAGTGCCGCGGCCTTGCTGACGGCGTTACGGGAGCATCCCGTACCCGTTTTCTAATGCAAAGGATGGATACGTGAGCGAAACAGCCTTGCCTAAAGATGACTCGCGACGGGTGATCGATGCACCTGTTGATGCACCTGTTGATGAAATGCCGCCGCCGCCACCTGCTGCCGAGCAGCGTCGAGGCAATGGTCTGGCAATCATTGCGCTGCTGTTGGGAGCGGCCGGTGTCGCGGTGGGCGGTTGGGGTGTCTGGCAGGTGCGTCACCTGCAAGCCAATAATCAGCAGCAACTGAGCCAGATGCAGGTGCTGAATGACCAGGCGCAAAACCTCAAGCTCAATGAGGAGCGCCTGAGCGCACGCCTGGCGCAATTACCTCCCGCCGATGAACTGGAAGCACGTAGCCGTCTGGTGATTCAGCTGCAAGGTGATCAGCAGCGGCTGAACCAACGGCTGGAAACCGTACTCGGCGCCAGTCGCAAGGACTGGCGTCTGGCCGAGGCCGAGCACCTGCTGCGTCTGGCCAGCCTGCGACTGTCGGCCTTGCAGGACATCAGCAGCGCCCAGGCACTGGTCCAGGGTGCCGATGAGATACTGCGCGAGCAGAACGACCCAGGCTCTTTTGCCGCTCGCGAGCAGGTGGCCAAGACCCTGATTGCCTTGCGCAGTACCGAACAACCGGATCGCACCGGGCTGTTTCTGCGTCTGGGCGCGCTGCGCGATCAAGTGGCCAGCCTCACCGAGCTGGCGCCGGAGTACAAGGACCGTGGCGATTCGTTGCTGGGTCTGACCGCCGATGGCGACGGTGCCAGCCGCTGGGCGCAATGGTGGGATCAGATTTCCCGCTACATCCGTATCGATTTCAGTGCCGACAAAAACGTTCGCCCATTGCTGGCCGGCCAGAGCCTGAGTCAGGTACGCCTGGCCCTGAGCCTGGCGCTGGAGCAAGCGCAGTGGGCCGCACTCAATGGCCAGGCGGCGGTTTACTCCCAGGTGCTGGACGAAGCGCGGGACATCCTCAAGGGCAACTTCAACCCGGACAACGCACAAAGCAAAGTAATGCTTGAGCAGGTGGCCGAGTTGAGCAAGCAACCTGTCACCGTAGTCACTCCGGACATGACCGGCACCCTGAGCGCGGTGCAGGGGTATCTGGAGCGGCGCAACCTCAATGCCGAAGATTCGGTCAAGCCACTGGCCAGGCCTGCCGCGAACACCGCGCCGGAGGCCACGCCATGAAACGCCTCTATGTGATCGTGTTCCTCGTGATCGCCGCTGCCGCTGCGCTGGGGCTGGCGATTGCCGAACACTCCGGTTACGTGCTGATTGCCTACAAGACCTTCCGCTACGAGTCGAGCCTGTGGGCTACTTTGGCGCTGGTGGCTGTGCTCTGGCTGGTGATCTGGGGCGTCAAATCGCTGGTCGAACTGGTGATGACATCCAGTGGCGTGGTCAACCCGTGGTCTCGGCGTAACCGCAGTCGTCGGGTGCAGGTGGCGATCGAGCACGGTCAACTGGACCTGGCCGAGGGTCGCTGGGCCAGTGCGCAACGTCACTTGCATCGGGCCGCCGAAGCCGAGCGCCAGCCGCTGCTTTACTACCTCGGTGCGGCCCGTGCCGCGAACGAACAAGGCCATTACGAAGAAAGCGACAACTTGCTGGAGCGCGCCCTGGAGCGTCAGCCTCAGGCCGAGTTGGCTATCGCCTTGAGCCACGCTCAGTTGCAGACCGATCGCGGTGATACCGAAGGTGCCCTCGCCACCCTGCAAGCCATGCGTGAACGCCATCCTCATAACGCACAGACCCTGCGGCAGTTGCAGCGCTTGCTTGAGCAGCGTGGTGACTGGTCGGCAGTGATTCGCCTGCTGCCGGAGCTGCGCAAAGACAAAATCCTGCCGGCGGCCGAGCTCGCCGAGCTGGAGCGTCGGGCCTGGGGGGCGAACCTGTCTCTGGCAGCGCAACGGGAAGAAAACGGAACGGAGGGGCAGCAATCGCTTGAACGTGCCTGGCAACAACTGACCTCGGCACAGCGTCAGGAGCCGCAACTGGTGCTCGCGTATGCCGAACAACTGCGTCAATTGGGGGCTCAGGTCGAGGCCGAAGAAGTGCTGCGTACTGCTCTCAAACGCAGTTACGACAGTCATCTGGCACGACTCTACGGACTGGTTCGCGGCAATGATCCGGCCCGCCAGTTGCAGGCCGCCGAAGGCTGGCTCAAGGACCATCCGGCCGATCCGGGCCTGCTACTGACACTGGGTCGTCTATGTCTGCAAAACAGTTTGTGGGGCAAGGCCCGGGACTATCTGGAAAGCAGCCTGCGTGTACAACGCAATCCGGAAGCCTGTGCGGAACTGGCACGCTTGCTGGCGCAAATGGGCGATACCGAGCGCAGCAACCAACTGTTTCAGGAAGGCCTGGGGTTATTGGATGAACGCTTGCTCGCGGCCCCTCTGCCAGTGCCAGTCCGCGCTTGACCCGTTCGCTGGCGCCAGGTTTCGGCGTCTGAGCGATGACCTGCGGCGAAGGAGTGATCGCCCTCGCCGCAGTGCGATGAATAGTTGAAATTCAGTTGCCGCATCTCGTCGCAGACAAAGTCCTACAGAGGACTACATTTTATCCTCTCGCCTGCGTCGGGATTTCCCTACGCCTGTGCTGAAGTCTCTGTGGGCACTTGCCTTGTAAGGCCGTCGTGCTTTCCTCTACCGTAATGGTCTGTCACTACTTTTACGGAAAAGCCATGTCTTTGGCCTGCTCACGCTCCTTGTTTTTCATGGCTTTCATTGCGGGCGCTCTGGCGATAGGCGTTTCCTACTACCTGGAATATGCAGTCGGCCTGCGGCCTTGTGGATTGTGTCTGTTGCAACGGTTTTGCATGGCGCTCTTTGCCGGTGTCTGCCTGTTGGCTTCGGTCCATGGCCCCGGTCGCATCGGAAACGTTCTGTATTGGCTGCTCAGTCTTTGTTGCAGCCTCGCGGGCACTGTCACGGCGTGGCGACAGGTCCTGCTGCAAAGCCTTCCGATGGAACAGGCAGCGGCGTGCTCGACCCATCTGGCGGACCTGTTGGCCAGTTCTCCGTGGCTATCCGTCGTACAACAAATGTTCAAGGGCGCTGCCGATTGTGTGGAAATTTCCTGGACGCTGTTCGATCTGAGTCTCACCGAGTGGAGCCTGCTGTTCTTCGTCGCGATGATGATTCTGGCCGTTTACCAGTCGTTGCGACTGGTCTGGACCAGCTATCAGCGACCACTCAGCGGCGAGTCGTCGCACCGGGCCTTTGCGGGCGATTAAACACTTGTATGAACTTTATCGCCTGCGTACCTTGAAGCCAGTGTCGTGCGGGCATAATCTGGCCCGCACGTGTCATTGGAATTATGTTGCTCGATGACGCTCTGCCTGAAATCGCCCCCGACGTAACAAGAGGGCGACGGGCATTGAGCAGCTGACCCACAAGGGAAGAGAGATCACCATGCTCGAAAGTTGTCAGAATGCTCAGGAACGCTGGGGTGGAGTGCACCTGCTGATCGATCGCTGGTTGCAGGAGCGCGAAGAGCTGATCGATGCATACGACAAGCTCGGTGCCGATCCAGAGGCACTGTCCACGAATCGCAAGCCATTGCAGGAGTTCTGCGGCGTGTTGGTCGATTATGTATCGGCCGGGCATTTCGAGATCTACGAACAGCTGACGGGGGAGGCCAAGGCCTTCAACGACAAGCGTGGGCTGGAGCTCGCCGAGACCATCTACCCGCGCATCGATGTCATCACTGAAAAGCTGCTTGCGTTCAATGACCTTTGCGACGAAGGCAAATGCGTTGCCGAGAAGTTCAAGGAACTGGGTAGCCTGTTGCACGAACGCTTCGAACTGGAAGACTGCCTGATCGAAGTGCTGCACACAGCCCACAAGGAAGCCGATTCGGTTCAGGCCTGAAGCACTTCCTGCAAGACCCCGAAACGGCGTGCCAAGGCACGCCGTTTTTCATTTCCGCTGTCAGCTGGTTGCACCGCGCAATTCGACTTCGAACACCAATGGAGTGAACGGTGCGATCACGTCGCCGGCACCGTCGGCGCCATAGGCTTGGGCCGACGGAATCACCAGTCGCCATTTCGCCCCGACCGGCATGTTTTGCAATGCACTGCGCCATCCGGCGATCACGCTGTCGAGACTGAACCATTGTGGCTGGCTGTTCTGATCGAACACCGTGCCATCGGGCAAGCGACCGATGTACAGCACCTGCACTTTGCCGTTCGGTCCGGCCTTGGCACCAGTGCCTGGCGTCAACTCCTTCAGCAACACGCCATCAGCCAGTTCGCGCACGCCGGGCTTGGTCTTTTCTGTGGCGAGAAAACGCTGTTCCTTTTCCAGCGCCATTTCGCTTTGCGGCTCGGCTGACTGCATGGCGATCCGGGCTTCATGTTCGGTCAATATCTGCCGGATCTGCTCGTCCTTCAGCGCCAGCGGTTTGCCCTGATAGGCCTGCTGCAATCCTTCGACCAGCGCCTGGAGTTGCAGGTCGGGAGCCTCCTGGCGCAAGCGTTCGCCAAGGCTCGCACCCAGGCTGTAAGCGAGATCGCGGGCTTCATTTTCCTGTGTTGTCGCGGCGGCTTGGGCCACCGAAAAAAACACGCACAGCGATAAAAAAAGGTAGCGCGACATGGGCACTCTCCGATCTGAATTGCGGGCGATTATGCCAGTGAGAATGCGCGCAACGGTGAACTGCTTTTGCGTCGCGACAGAAGTTTTTCGATCCTTTGCAACGCGGGGCTTTCGATAGTGTCAACATGCCCTAGCGGCGGTTGCAGCAGAGGTCTAGTATGAGCCGCACTCACTTCAGCCAGGAGGTAAACCATGTCGGCCACCAAGAAGCCAGTAAACACTCCATTGCACCTGCTCCAACAACTCTCGGGCAGCCTGCTCGAGCACCTGGAAACCGCTTGTTCCGAAGCCTTGGCTGATGCTGAAAAACTGCTCGCCAAACTGGAAAAGCAGCGCGGAAAAGCGCAAGAGAAACTGCACAAGTCCCGCACCAAATTGCAGGACGCTGCGGCGGCCGGAAAAGCCAAGGCACAAGCCAAGGCCAAGGACGCAGTGGCCGACCTTGAAGAGCTGCTCGATGCCCTCAAGGATCGTCAATCGGAAACCCGCGGCTACATTCTGCAACTCAAGCGCGATGCCCAGGAAAGCCTGAAACTGGCCCAGGGCGTCGGTCGTGTACAAGAGGCTGTCGGCAAGGCGTTGTCCCTGCGTGCAGCCAAACCTGCTGCGGCACCTGCGAAGAAAGCCGCTGCCAAACCGGTTGCTGCAAAAGCACCGGCCAAGCCGGCCGCCAAAGCACCGGTGAAAGCCGCAGCCAAACCAGCAGCGAGAAAAGCAGTCGCTGCCAGCGCTGCGAAACCGGCTGTTAAAACGACGCCAGCCAAGCCTGCCGCAGCCAAATCTAGTGCTGCAAGAACTGCTGCCGTCAAACCCGCCGTGGCGAAAACCGCGGCTGCAAAACCAGCTGCAAAAACGGCCGCTAAACCCGCAGCAAAACCCGCAGCCAGAACCGCAGCAGCGAAGCCTGCTGCGAAGCCGGCCGCCAAATCTGTCGCGGCCAAACCCGCTGTAAAACCTGCTGCGAAAACTGCGGCCAAACCCGCTGTAAAAGCAGCGGCCAAGTCGGCCGCTAAACCGGCCGCCAAACCTGCTGCGGCTAAACCTGCCGCTGCTGCCAAACCGGCCACCGCCAAACCCGCTGCCAAGCCAGCGGCGGCGAAGCCAGCTGCAAAACCAGCAGTGAAAAAACCTGTTGCCGCCAAGCCGGCCGCCGCGCCAGTTGCCAAGCCAGCCAACCCGGCTCCGGCAGCAACGTCTGCTTTAGCAGCAGCCACCTCGACAGCCACGCCAGCGCCAACGCCGGCCGCCGCATCGATCGCAGCAACCACCCCAACCAGCGCTTCCTAAGTGCCGGTTACCGCGACGCGCAGCTGATGCAGCGCGTCGCGGTCCAGGTGGGCGGCGCCTGCCGCCACACCATTGAGCCAGGCCGATAGATCGGTCGCCTCACCTTGCGGCCAACTCAACGCCGATCGTTCCAGTCGTACCAACAGATGTCGCTCGGCTTCCAGTTCGAGTGCCTTCACTTGCTCGCGCAAAGCATTCAGTTCGCCATCGTCGGCGGCAACGACTTTCCAATTCACCCGCAAGGCTCGCAGCGGTCGCACCACGTCTGCGTCCCACGGCTCGGCCACGCTACGCAGTTGCTGCAATCGGTGTTCGTTAAAGGCGACGCCACGTTCTCCCAGCCACAGTCCGCAGAGTAGCAAGCACACATTGATGCCCGCCGACTGCAATTGCAGGCATGCGGGTTCAACGCCGGGCTGGGCATAAGTACTAAGGGAAAAACTCCACAGGTCAGAGGACATAGTGCTACTCGCGCCAGTTGCGAGCGAAGCTGGTAGACTCCGCCGCCATTATGATTCGACTTCAGAACCTGACTTTACAGCGTGGCCCGCAACGTCTGCTAGAAGACGCCGAGCTGACCCTGCACGCCGGCCACAAAGCCGGCCTCATCGGTGCCAACGGCGCCGGCAAATCGAGCCTGTTCGCCTTGCTTAGGGGCGAGCTGCACCCGGACTCGGGTGATTGCTTCCTGCCGGCCGACTGGCGTATCGCCCACATGCGCCAGGAGGTCGACACCCTCGAACGCCTGGCGGTCGACTACGTGCTCGATGGCGACCTGCGCCTGCGCCAGGTGCAACGCGACCTGGCGGCAGCCGAAGCGGCCCATGACGGTGCCGCACAGGCCCGCCTGCACTCCGAACTCGACAGCGCTGACGGTTACACCGCCGACGCCCGGGCGCGCAAGTTGCTGGCCGGTCTCGGGTTCACCAATGAGCAGATGGATCGTCAGGTCGGGGATTTCTCCGGTGGCTGGCGGATGCGTCTGAACCTGGCACAGGCCTTGATGTGCCCATCGGACCTGCTGCTGCTCGACGAACCGACCAACCACCTGGACCTCGACGCCATCATCTGGCTCGAAGAATGGCTCAAGAGCTATCCCGGCACCTTGATGCTGATTTCCCACGACCGCGACTTCCTCGATGCCGTGGTCGATCACGTGGCCCACGTCGATCAGCGCAAAATCACCCTGTACCGCGGTGGCTACAGTGCCTTCGAGCGTGCCCGTGCCGAACGCCTGGCCCAGCAACAGCAGGCCTACGAGAAGCAGCAGGTGCAACGTGCGCACATGGAAAGCTACATCGCCCGCTTCAAGGCCCAGGCCACCAAGGCGCGTCAGGCCCAGAGCCGGATCAAGGCACTGGAGCGGATGGAAGAGCTGACCGCTGCCCACGTCGATTCGCCGTTCGACTTTGTCTTCCGTGAATCGCAGAAGATTTCCAGCCCGCTGATCGACCTGTCCGATGCCCGCCTGGGTTACGGCGACAAAGCCGTGCTGGAGAAGGTCAAGCTGCAACTGACCCCGGGTGCGCGAATCGGTCTGCTCGGCCCGAACGGTGCCGGTAAATCGACCCTGATCAAGAACCTTGCCGGTGAGCTCTCGCCATTGGCCGGTCGCTTGACCCGTGGCGAGAACACCGTGGTCGGTTACTTCGCCCAGCATCAACTCGATTCTCTGGATTCCAAGGCCAGCCCTTTGCTGCACTTGCAGCGCCTGGCGCCGACCGAGCGCGAACAGACCCTGCGCGACTTCCTCGGCGGTTTCGACTTCCGTGGCGCGCGAATCGACGAACCGGTACTGAATTTCTCCGGTGGCGAGAAAGCGCGCCTGGCGTTGGCCTTGATTGCCTGGGACCGACCGAACCTGTTGCTGCTCGACGAACCGACCAACCACCTGGACCTGGAAATGCGCCTGGCGTTGACCATGGCCCTGCAGGAATTCAGTGGTGCGGTACTGGTGGTCTCTCACGATCGTCACTTGCTCAAAAGCACCACCGACAATTTCTATCTGGTGGCGGACGGCAAAGTCGAAGAGTTCGACGGCGATCTGGAGGACTACACCCGCTGGCTGGTGGAGTATCGCCAGCGCAACGCCCCGGTCAGCAACACGCCGGTCAACCCGGACAAGACCGACAAGAAAGCCCAGCGTCAGGCCGCTGCTGCGTTGCGTCAGCAACTGGCACCGCACAAGCGCGAGGCTGACAAGCTCGAAGCCGAGCTGGGCAAGGTCCACGAAAAGCTGGCGAAAATCGATGCCAGTCTCGGCGACAGTGACATCTACGAACCGGCACGTAAGAACGAATTGCGTGATCTGCTAGCCGAACAGGCCAAGCTGAAGGTGCGTGAGGCGGAGCTGGAGGAAGCGTGGATGGAAGCCCTGGAATTGCTGGAAGGCATGCAGGCGGAGCTGGAGGCACTGTCCTGATGGACGCCTTCAAGCTGCCGCTGCCGGCGGTGTGGGTCGAGCCGATCTGGCTCGGCGTGCAAATCCTGCTGATCCTGCTCGCCGGTTACATCACCCAGCGCTTTGTTGCCAAATGCCTGACTCGTCTCGGTGAGCGCTACCCGTTTCCGCCGCAGTTGCTGATGCCGCTGCGCGGGGGCCTGCGCTGGCTGATCATGGGCAGTGCGTTGATTTTCGTGCTGGGGCGCCTCGGGGTTTCGGCCACGGTGCTCTGGACCGCGCTATCCGGTTTTGTCGCGGTCGCGGCGGTGGCGTTTTTCGCCATGTGGAGCGTGCTCTCCAATCTGCTCTGCGCGATTCTGATCTTTACCGTCGGTCCGTTCCGCCTCGGTGATGTGGTCGAGTTGGTGGACACCACCGACAAGCCTGGCGTCAAAGGCCGGGTGGTGGCGATCAACCTGCTGTACACCACGCTGATCGAGGCCGAAGAACTCGGCACTGGCAGCGCCATGGTGCAGGTGCCCAACAGTTTGTTCTTCCAGCGTTCGGTGCGGCGCTGGCGGGGGACGGATGGTTTCCCTTCAAGCGGGTTTGAGAAGTAAGCCAGCTCAAGATCTTTGCTTTTGGCTGTTAGCAGTCGCCATGTCCTACAAAAAATCGGTAGTCATCCAATCAAAGCCGCATTAGTTTAGACGTCTGTCACGAGTCTGAGTCGAGGTGTGCAATGGAGCTTGAAACATGGCTGGCGTTTTTTGCCGCCTGCTGGGTGATCAGCCTGTCCCCCGGTGCCGGCGCCATTGCGTCGATGTCCAGCGGTCTGCAATACGGATTCTGGCGCGGCTACTGGAACGCCCTGGGTCTGCAATTGGGCCTTGCAGTGCAGATCGCCATCGTCGGCGCCGGTGTGGGCGCGATTCTGACGGCGTCGGCCACAGCCTTCTATGCGATCAAATGGTTCGGCGTGGCGTACCTGGTCTACCTCGCGATCAAGCAATGGCGTGCGCTGCCAAGCGATATGAGCGATGACGCGGCGGTGCGTCAGATCGGCAAGCCGATGGCCCTGGTGTTCCGTGGTTTCCTGGTGAACATCAGTAACCCCAAGGCGCTGGTGTTCATGCTGGCGGTGTTGCCGCAGTTCATCGATCCCCATGCTCCACTGCTGATTCAGTATCTGGTGATCGGCGTGACCATGATCTGCGTCGACTTGATCGTCATGGCCGGCTACACCGGTCTGGCGTCCAGGGTGTTGCGTCTGCTGCGCACACCGAAACAGCAAAAACGCATGAATCGGACCTTTGCCGGACTGTTCATCGGTGCGGCAGCATTCATGGCGACGCTGCGCAAAGCTGCGGTCTAAACCCGCAGAAATCCAGGAAGGCGACCCATGAGGTCGCCTTTTTCATTGGTGTATCAATACCTTGGAGAGCCCGTGATTTCACCGGAAGTCCCGACAATGCTTGAGCGAAACCCGTTGGGCGTTAACAATATGTAACTTCGTTTTTCAAATTGAGATTCATTCATGATTGCCCCCTCCCGTTTGCTGGCCTGGCTGTTGCTGCCGCTGTTCGCGGCGTGCAGCGTTCAACTGCTGGCCGCCCCCGCCGAAGGTGCGCCGCAGGCGCTGCACTTGCTCGATTACATCGGCGCGGATTACCCGGACACGGTGCAGGCGGGCAGCATCACGGACCAGGCCGGATTTCGCGCGCAACAAGAGTCGGTCAAGACGCTGGGAAGTCTGATTGCGGCCATGCCGGCCAAACCGGAAAAAGCCGCGCTGGAGCAAAGCCTGACCGCGCTGGGAAATTCCATCGGCGCCCGTCAGGACGGTGCTGATGTCACTCGCCAGGCCCGGCAACTCGGTGCAAAGCTGGCTGTGGCCTATGAAGTCAGCCAGGCCCCGGTCATTACGCCGGACCCGGCGCGTGGCGCGCCGTTGTACGCTCAGCATTGCTCGGTCTGCCATGGCGATACAGGGGCCGGCGACGGCCCGGCGGGCGTCGGGATGAAGCCACCGCCGTCCAACCTGCGCGATACCAAGCGGCTGGATCGACAGAGCCTCTACGCGATCTACAGCACCTTGGGTCTGGGCGTCGAGGGGACTGACATGCCGGCCTTTGCCGATCAACTGGATGATCGTCAGCGTTGGGACCTTGCCACCTATATCGCCAGCTTCAGTGTTGACCCGGCGACGGCCAAGGCTGAAAAGACCTACAACATCGCCGACCTGGCTCGTCAGACCCCGGCGGAAGTACAGACCGCCGAAGGCCCGCAAGCCACCGCAACCTTCCGTGCCCAGCGGGCGCAACCGCCGCAGGTCAAGCGTGGCCCGGCGCAACTGCTCGACTACACCGCAGCCACTCTGGACAAGAGCATCGCGGCGTATCGTACCGGTGAGCATGATCAGGCTTATGACTTATCCGTAGCGGCGTATCTGGAAGGCTTCGAGCTGGTTGAGAGCTCGCTGGATAACATTGACGCCAACGTGCGTAAAGACACTGAAAAATCCCTGATGGCCTACCGTCAGTCGTTGCAGGACGGTCTGCCGGTGAGCGAGGTCGAGCAGCGCCTGGACGTGGCCAAGGCCAAGTTGAAGGCATCGGCCGGCCTGCTGGGCAACGACGGTTTGAGCTGGTCGCTGAGTTACATTTCCGGCCTGCTGATTCTGCTGCGCGAAGGTCTGGAAGCGATTCTGGTGCTGGCGGCGATCCTGGCTTTCCTGCGCAACACGGGTCAACAGGCGGCGGTACGCAGCGTCAACGCCGGTTGGGGGTTGGCGTTTTTGGCGGGACTGGGTACCTGGGCGCTGGCAGCCTATGTGATCGACGTCAGCGGTTCGCAGCGCGAATTGCTGGAAGGTGCGACGGCGTTGTTTGCCAGTGTCATGGTGTTGTGGCTGGGCGTGTGGATGCATGACCGTCGTCACGCGGCGGCCTGGCAGGATTACATCAAGACCAGCCTTGTGGGTGGCGGTGGGCGTTTCGGCTTTGCGACCCTGGCGTTTTTCTCGGTGTATCGCGAACTGTTCGAAGTGATTCTGTTCTACGAAACCCTGTGGTTGCAGGCAGGTCCGGCGGGGCATAACGCGGTGCTGGCCGGTGGGGCTACGGCGCTGGTGCTGCTGGTCGTCCTGGCCTGGGTGATTTTGCGCGGTTCGGCGAAGCTGCCGCTGGCGCTGTTCTTCAGCATCAACGCCGGTCTTTTGTGCGCCTTGTCGGTGGTGTTTGCCGGGCATGGCGTGAAAGCGCTGCAAGAAGCCGGGATCTTCGGCACTCGACCGGTGCCGTTCTTTGACTTTGAATGGTTGGGGATCCATGCCGATGCGTATTCGCTGAGTGCACAGGCTGTGGCGATTGCAGCAATCATCGTGTTGTATGGCCGTAGCCGGGTGGTTGAGAAGCAGCGGGTGCAGGTTTCTTAAAGGGCATTCGCTGCGCTCATATTCGCGGGCAATAGAGGAAAACATGATGCGTGTGTGGATCGATGCCGACGCCTGCCCACGGGCAGCCAAGGATCTGGTGGTGAAGTTCGCCCTCAAGCGCCAGTTCGAAGTGGTGCTGGTGGCCGGGCAGCCGCAAATCAAGCCGGGTCTGGCGCTGGTCAAGCTGATCGTGGTGCCGAGCGGCCCGGATGCAGCGGACGATTATCTGGTGGAACACGCGGTGCCCGGTGAGCTGGTGATCTGCAGCGACGTGCCATTGGCCGACCGTTTGGTGAAGAAGGGCGTGGCTGCGCTCGATCCACGGGGCAAGGAGTTTGATGCGCAGAACATGGGGGAGCGGTTGGCGGTGCGCAACCTGTTCACCGATTTGCGCGAACAGGGGCAAATGGGTGGGGGGCCAGCGCCGTTCGGCGACCGTGAGAAGCAGGCGTTTGCTAATGCGCTGGACCGGATTTTGACTCGGCTCACCCGCAAAACCTGAGCCTGTCAGTGAACCCTGTGGGAGCGAGCTTGCTCGCGATAGCGGACTTACAGACAACATTGATGTTGAATGTGCTGGCCCCATCGCGAGCAAGCTCGCTCCCACAGTTTTGAAGGGGGTCAGGCGTCGTCTTCGTGGGTCAGTTCCAGTACCCGGTCCACCAGTTTGTTGATCCCCGATGCGGCTTCGCTGATGCTCTGCGCCAGCATGTAAGCCGGAGTGCTCACCAGTTTGCGCGCCTTGTCCTCGACGATGTCACTGACCGCGCAATCGGCATGGGTGGCACCCATCTTGTTCATCGCGGCAGCGGTGTCGGTGTCATTGCCAATGGTGCAGGTGACGCCGGGGCCGTAGATCTTTGCCGCCAGGGCAGGGGAGATACACATCAACCCCACCGGCTTGCCGGCCTCGGCAAAGGCTTCGGTCAATGCCAGGACATCCGGTTGAACGGTGCAGCCAGCGCCTTCGATGGCGAAGTTGGACAGGTTCTTGGCCGAGCCGAAGCCGCCGGGCACGATCAGCGCATCGAACTCATCGACGTTCGCGTCACGGATATCCTTGATGTTGCCCCGGGCTATCCGTGCCGACTCCACCAGCACGTTGCGCGATTCAGGCATTTCTTCGCCGGTCAGGTGATTGATCACATGCAACTGCGCGATGTTCGGTGCGAAACACTGCACCTGGGCACCGCGCTGGTCCAGACGCAGCAGGGTGATGACGCTCTCGTGGAGCTCGGCGCCGTCGTACACGCCACAACCGGAAAGGATCACTGCAACTTTTTTGCTCATGGGCTTTTCTCCAGATTCATGGCGTTAAATGTCCACTAATTTGTCACTCGTTGCCATAGGGTTAATTCACGACTACACATAGCATCTGTCCTCAAGATTCCGGTCAGGGCGCGTCATGGACTTCATTCTGTATGCGGTGCCGTTTTTCTTTGTGCTGATCGCCGTCGAACTGCTGGCCGACCGTTGGCGCGGGGTCAGTAATTATCGGGTGGCGGACGCGATCAACAGCATCAGCACCGGCGTGCTGTCGACCACCACGGGGCTGCTGACCAAAGGCGTGGGGCTGGTGACCTACGCGTTCGCCCTCAAGTACCTGGCGCTGTTCGAACTGTCGGTCGACAGTGTGTGGGTCTGGGTGTTCGCCTTTGTCTTCTATGACTTCTGCTACTACTGGCTGCACCGCATGGGCCACGAGCGCAACATCCTCTGGGCCGCCCATTCGGTGCATCACCAGAGTGAGGACTACAACCTGTCCACGGCGTTGCGCCAGACCAGTACCGGATTCCTGCTGAGCTGGATCTTCTATCTGCCGATGGCCGTGTTCGGCGTGCCGCTGCTGATGTTCGTCAGCGTCGCGGCGCTCAACCTGCTCTACCAGTTCTGGGTGCACACCCGGCACATTCCCAAGCTTGGCTGGTTCGAATGGTTCTTTGTCACGCCGTCCAATCATCGGGCTCACCATGCACAGAACGCTCTCTACATGGATCGCAACTACGGCGGCGTGTTCATTATTTGGGACCGTCTGTTCGGCTCGTTCCAGGAAGAAGACGACAACGAGCCGGTGATCTTCGGTGTGACCACGCCGCTGGCGAGCTGGAATCCTGTGTGGGCAAACGTGCAGTTCTACGCGCAGTTGTGGGCAGATGCGCGGCGTGCCGAGAGCACCTGGGACAAGCTGCGGATCTGGTTCATGCGCACCGGTTGGCGCCCGGCGGACGTGGCGGCCAAATACCCGATGAACAAGCCGGACCTGTCCTTGTTCCGCAAATTCGAGGTGCCGCTGGACGGGCGTCAGCAGCTTTATATCCTGCTGCAGTTCTGCGTCTACATCGCGCTGGGCAGCTACTTGATGAATCTTGAACCGAAACTGCCAGTCGCCGCCCTTATGTTGGGTTGGGGGGCGGTGGCGTTCGGTCTGTTTGTGCTGGGCGTGGCCCTGGAGAATCGCCCGTGGGCGTTGAAGCTGGAGTGGGTGCGGCTGGCGTCGAATCTGCCATTGGTATGGCTGGCCCCGATGGTGGGGTTGTGGCCGGCCAGTGCGGTGGGCTGGGTCGGCCTGCTCAGTTACAGCCTGTTGAGCGGAATCGGTCTCTACTGTTGCAGAAATCGCATTACTCGGTTGGCGTCGTAGGACCCTCGATTTTGGTTCGTTCGACCTTCATGGCTTGCTCGTCGGCGTAGACCTGCCTGGCCAGGCGGGCATTCTTGAAGCGCCGGCGCAGCCATAGCACGAATCCCAGGACCAGCAGGGCGCCGAGCACCCAGAGTTCGTACTTCTTCACACTGCCGAGCATGCCTTCGAGCACGGCGCCGAAATGGTACGCGGCCGCCGCCAATGCGGCGGCCCAGATCGCCGCGCCAATCCCGTTGAGCAGCAGGTAACGGCCCGGCGGATAGCCCGACAGCCCGATGGCCACCGGCATGACCGTGCGCAAACCGTAGACGAAGCGGAAGCTCAGCACCCAGATGTCCGGATGCTTGCGAATGTGTTCCAGCGCCCGGTCGCCCATCATTTGCCAGCGCGGTTTGCGCGCCAGCAGCTTGCGACCGTGCTTGCGTCCCAGGAAGTACCACAGTTGGTCGCCGGCATAGCTGCCGAAGAAGGCCACGACCACCACCAGGTTGATGTCCATGTATCCACGGAACGCGAGGAAGCCCGCGAGTACCAGAATGGTTTCGCCTTCGAAGAACGTGCCTAGAAAGAGGGCAAAGTAGCCGAAGTCATGCAGGAATTGTTGGAGCATTGTCTGGGTGCTGGCGAAATGAACGCGCAGCCTAACCCTTCGGACACATTCAGGAAAGTGTCCAAATGTGTCTCGACGTGAACATTTCCTACAAGGACAATGGAATGCGGCTACCTGTCGCAGCGTGCACATAACTGTAATACGTTCGTCATAATGGCCGCTTATAACTGTCACGCTCGCACGTCTGCGGGCTCAGGAGTCTGCCGTGAGCTTTGCCCCCGCCAACCGTTTGTTCCCCGCAACCCGCCTGCGCCGCAACCGTCGTGATGACTTCTCGCGTCGTCTGGTCCGTGAAAATGTCCTGACCGTCGATGACCTGATCCTGCCGGTATTCGTGCTGGACGGTGAAAACCGTCGCGAAGCGGTGGCCTCGATGCCGGGTGTCGAACGCCTGACCATTGACCTGTTGCTGGAAGAGGCGGCCAAGTGGGTCGAGCTGGGGATTCCGGCGCTGGCGCTGTTCCCGGTAACACCCTCGGAGCTCAAGTCGCTGGACGCCGCCGAAGCGTGGAACCCGGAAGGCATCGCCCAACGCGCGACCCGTGCGCTGCGTGCGCAATTCCCTGAGCTGGGCGTGATCACCGACGTCGCCCTGGACCCGTTCACCACCCACGGCCAGGACGGCATTCTTGATGAAGTAGGCTACGTGCAGAACGACATCACCGTCGACGCACTGGTCAGGCAAGCCCTGTCCCTCGCCGAAGCCGGCGCCCAGGTCGTGGCGCCATCGGACATGATGGACGGCCGCATCCAGGCGATCCGCGAAGCCCTCGAGGTGGCCGGTCACGTCAACGTGCGGATCATGGCCTACTCGGCCAAGTATGCCAGCGCCTATTACGGCCCGTTCCGCGATGCGGTCGGTTCGGCGCTGAACCTGGGCAAGGCCAACAAGGCCTCCTATCAGATGGACCCGGCCAACAGCAACGAAGCCCTGCACGAAGTGGCGGCGGACTTGTCAGAAGGTGCAGACATGGTCATGGTCAAGCCAGGCATGCCGTACCTGGACATCCTGTGCCGGGTAAAAGAAGAATTCAAAGTGCCGACGTTTGTTTATCAAGTCAGCGGCGAATACGCCATGCACATGGCGGCGATCCAGAATGGCTGGTTGAGCGAAGGGGTTATCCTCGAGTCCCTGACCGCTTTCAAACGTGCAGGGGCAGATGGCATCCTGACGTACTTTGCCGTTCGTGCTGCTCAATTGTTACGAGAGCAAAAATAGCCCTCCCAGGAACATTCGATGAATACCGAAGTGCTCACTGAAGTTGCCGTAAAAGACGCTCAACCTGTGGTGGAGCAAGTCGACGAGACCCCGCCGGAGCTGGAGCCGGCTCCGCCCGCGGCGGTCGTCGAGACCGCTGCGCCAGTGCCAGCGGTGGCCATCCCCGGTCTGGATGACAGCAGCCTGTACATCCACCGCGAGCTCTCGCAACTGCAGTTCAATATCCGCGTGCTGGAGCAGGCGCTGGACGAGTCCTACCCGTTGCTGGAGCGGCTGAAGTTTCTGCTGATCTTCTCCAGCAACCTGGACGAGTTCTTCGAAATTCGTGTCGCCGGCCTGAAGAAGCAGATCACTTTCGCCCGTGAACAGGCCGGTGCCGATGGTCTGCAACCGCACCAGGCCCTGGCTCGCATCAGTGAGCTGGTTCACGGTCACGTCGATCGTCAGTACGCAATCCTCAATGACATTCTGTTGCCGGAGCTGGAAAAACATCAGGTCCGCTTCATCCGTCGCCGCAATTGGACGACCAAGCTCAAAACCTGGGTCCGCCGCTATTTCCGCGACGAGATCGCCCCGATCATCACCCCGATCGGCCTCGACCCGACGCACCCGTTCCCATTGCTGGTGAACAAGAGCCTGAACTTCATCGTCGAACTCGAAGGTATCGACGCCTTCGGTCGCGATTCCGGTCTGGCGATCATCCCGGCGCCACGCCTGCTGCCGCGCATCATCAAGGTGCCGGAAGAAGTCGGCGGCGCAGGCGACAACTACGTGTTCCTGTCGTCGATGATCCACGCCCATGCCGATGACCTGTTCCAGGGGATGAAGGTCAAGGGCTGCTACCAGTTCCGCCTGACCCGGAACGCCGACCTGGCGCTGGATTCCGAAGATGTAGAAGACCTGGCCCGTGCCTTGCGCGGCGAGCTGTTCTCCCGTCGTTATGGCGATGCGGTACGTCTGGAAGTGGCTGATACCTGCCCGAAACACCTGTCCGACTACCTGCTCAAGCAGTTCAACCTGGGCGAGAGCGAGTTGTATCAGGTCAACGGTCCGGTGAACCTGACGCGGCTGTTCAGCATCACTGGTCTGGACAGCCAGCGCGAGTTGCAATATCTGCCGTTCACCCCGCAGATCCCGAAACTGCTGCAGAACAGCGAGAACATTTTCAGCGTGATCAGCAAGCAGGACATCTTGCTGCTGCACCCGTTCGAGTCGTTCACCCCGGTGGTCGACCTACTGCGCCAGGCCGCCAAGGATCCGCACGTGCTGGCGGTGCGCCAGACGCTGTACCGTTCTGGCGCCAACTCGGAAATCGTCGATGCGCTGGTGGATGCGGCGCGTAACGGTAAGGAAGTCACCGCGGTGATCGAGTTGCGTGCGCGGTTCGACGAAGAATCCAACCTGCAACTGGCCAGCCGTCTGCAAGCGGCCGGTGCGGTGGTGATCTATGGCGTGGTCGGCTTCAAGACACACGCCAAGATGATGCTGATCCTGCGTCGCGAGGCGGGTGAAATCGTGCGTTACGCGCACCTCGGCACGGGTAACTACCACGCCGGCAACGCCCGCCTGTACACCGACTACAGCCTGCTGACCTCCGACGATGCCTTGTGCGAAGACGTCGGCAAACTGTTCAGTCAGTTGATCGGCATGGGCAAGACGCTGCGCATGAAGAAATTGCTGCACGCGCCGTTTACCCTGAAAAAGGGCATGCTCGACATGATTGCCCGCGAAACCCAGTTCGCCCTCGACGGCAAACCGGCGCACATCATCGCCAAGTTCAACTCGCTGACCGATCCGAAGATCATCCGCGCGCTGTACAAGGCCAGTCAGTCAGGCGTGCGCATCGATCTGGTGGTGCGTGGCATGTGCTGCCTGCGGCCGGGCATCGCCGGGGTCTCCCACAACATCCACGTGCGTTCGATCATTGGCCGCTTCCTGGAACACACCCGGGTCTTCTACTTCCTCAACGGTGGCGACGAGCAGATGTACCTGTCCAGTGCCGACTGGATGGAACGCAACCTCGACAAGCGCGTCGAGACTTGCTTCCCGGTGGAAGGCAAGAAGCTGATCATGCGGGTCAAGAAAGAACTGGAGTTGTATCTGACCGATAACACCCACAGCTGGAGCCTGCAGTCGGACGGTCGTTACATCCGTAACACACCAACCGGCAACCAGAATCCGCGCAGCGCCCAGGCTACGTTACTGGAGCGTTTGGGCAGTCCGATACTGGCTGTTCGTTAACGCAGCGACCCTAAAAAAGGGCGATCCATATGGATCGCCCTTTTTTTGTATCAACGCGGTCCCCTGTAGGAGCGAGCTTGCTCCGGGCGGCGCTCCGACGAAAAACGTGAGGGCAACGCGTATCCAGATAACACGCGTTATCGTTAGCCTCCATCGCGAGCAAGCTCGCTCCTACAGGGGGGAATCAGCGTGCGTTCAGCACAATATCGACGCGAGTGAGCCATTCCGCTTCGATGGCGAAGTCGGCCTGGGTCAGCTGGTTTTCGTCCAGCCAGTTCTCCGGGAACACTACTTCCAGGCTGTTGCCATAGGCGTTCAGCTCCACCTGGGGCATTTGCTGGGTGCCACGGATGTGGTGGAACAGGATTGCAAAGCGCAGCAGCACGCACAGGCGAATCAGCTTGATGCCGTCGTCGCCGAAATCGGCGAACTTGTCCTTGGGAATATTGCGGCGGTGGCCGCGCACCAGTAGTGCGAGCATCAATTGGTCTTCGCGGGAGAACCCGGCGAGGTCGGAGTGCTCGATCAGGTAGGCGCCGTGCTTGTGGTACTGATAGTGAGCAATGTCCAGGCCCACTTCATGGACCTTGGCCGCCCAGCCGAGCAGTTCGCGCCAGACGCCGTCTTCCAGATCCCAGTCCGCGGCCACCTGATCGAACGCATGCAGCGCCTTGCGCTCGACCCGTACCGCTTGCTCTTGATCGACGTGGTAGCGCTCCATCAGCGAAGTGAGGGTGCGCTCGCGCACGTCTTCGTGATGATGGCGGCCCAGCAGGTCATAGAGCACGCCTTCGCGCAGGGCGCCTTCGCAGTGATCCATGCGTTGCAGTTCGAGGGAATCGAAGATCGCTTCGAGGATCGCCAGGCCGGCCGGGAAAATCGCACGGCGATCCGGCTTGATACCATCGAAGTCGATTTTCTCGACGTCGCCGAGCTTGATCAGTTTGCGCTTGAGCCAGGCCAGGCCTTCGGCATTGACCTCGCCGGTGCCGTGACCGCCAGCCTTCAACGCCAGACCGATGGCGCGGATGGTGCCCGAGGAGCCGATGGCTTCATCCCAGGTCAGGCGGTGCAAGGCGTGCTCGATGCTCATGATCTCCAGCCTCGCCGCCGTGTACGCCTGGGCGTAACGGGCCGGGGTGATCTTGCCGTCCTTGAAATAGCGCTGGGTGTAGCTGACGCAACCCATCTGCAGGCTTTCGCGCAGCAGCGGTTCGAAGCGCTGGCCAATGATGAATTCGGTACTGCCGCCGCCGATGTCGGCCACCAGGCGCTTGCCCGGGGTATCGGCGAGGGTGTGGGACACGCCGAGGTAGATCAGGCGCGCTTCTTCACGACCGGAGATGACTTCCACCGGGTGGCCGAGGATTTCTTCGGCGCGACGGATGAATTCGGCGCGGTTGCGGGCTTCACGCAAGGCGTTGGTGCCAACAATGCGAACGGCGCCGGTGGGCATACCGCTGATCAGTTGGGCGAAGCGCTTGAGGCAGTCGAGCCCGCGCTGCATCGATTCTTCGTTGAGATGGCGCTCTTCGTCGATGCCAGCGGCCAGCTGAACCTTCTCCCCGAGACGCTCGAGAATACGGATCTCGCCGTTCTGGGCCTTGGCCACGACCATGTGAAAGCTGTTGGAGCCCAGGTCGATTGCGGCGATCAGGGACAGATTCTTGGCTTGGGATTGCGGCATGGTCAGGGGTCTCGGTCGATAACCTCGACATCGTGCCACGATCAAAGGCTGGCGCCAACGCGAAGGTGACCGCTTCGCGGTCAATCGCGAGCAAGCTCGCTCCCACAGGGTTCCAGGTTGCCGCTAATCCCGCGACCGACGCAGGCCCCATGTGGGAGCGAGCTTGGTCCGGGCAGCGTTCCGACGATGACGGCTTAGCTGGCGCTGAAGATCTGTCAGCCCGCCGCTTCAACCGTCCCAATGAAATTCGCCAGCTCCGCCGTCTGCGGGTTGGCGAACAGTGCTTTCGGATCCCCAACCTCATGCACCTTGCCCTGGTGCATGAACACCAACTTGTCCCCAACCTCCCGGGCGAAGCGCATTTCGTGGGTGACCATGATCAGCGTCATTCCTTCCTTCGCCAGTTGCCGGACCACGCTCAGCACTTCGTTGACCAGTTCCGGGTCCAGCGCCGAGGTGATTTCGTCGCATAGCAAAACCTTCGGCGACATCGCCAGTGCCCGGGCAATCGCTACCCGCTGTTGCTGCCCGCCGGACAGCCGATCAGGGAAGGCATCGAACTTTTCCCCCAGTCCGACCCTTTCCAGCATCTGTCGCGCCAGCTCGGCGGCCTTGGCTTTCGGTACTTTCTGCACCACTTGCGGCGCGAGCATCACGTTCTCACCCACGGTCAGGTGCGGGAACAGGTTGAACTGCTGGAATACCATGCCGACCTTCTGCCGCAGGCTGCGCAGATCGGCGCGGGCGGCGTCGAGGTATTCGCCGTCGACTTCGATCACGCCGTCGTTGATCGACTCCAGGCCGTTGAGGGTGCGCAGCAAGGTCGATTTGCCCGAACCGCTACGGCCGATGATCGCCACCACCTGGCCTTCCTCGACACTCAGATCGATGCCTTTGAGCACATGGTGATCGCCGTAGTATTTATGCAGGGCGGAAATTCTAAGCAGAGGCATGCAGTCTCCTTTCCAGGTAGCGCGCACTGAGCGACAAGGGATAACAGAGCAGGAAATAGCCGAGAGCGACGAGGCCGTAGACCATGAAGGGTTCGAAGGTGGCGTTGGCGAGCATGCCGCCAGTCTTGGTCAGTTCGGTGAAACCGATGATCGAGGTGACGGCGGTGCCTTTGACCACTTGCACCGAGAAACCCACGGTCGGCGCCACGGCGATGCGCAACGCCTGGGGCAGGATCACATAGCGCAATTGTTCCAGCGGGGTCAGCGCCAGGCTCGACGAGGCTTCCCACTGGCCGTTGGGAATCGACTCGACGCAACCGCGCCAGATCTCCGCCAGGTAAGCGCTGGTGAACAGCGTCAGCGCGATCGCCGCTGCCATCCACGGCGAAATCTCCACCCCGGCCAGCGCCACGCCAAAAAACACCAGGAACAGCTGCATCAACAGCGGCGTGCCCTGGAACAGTTCGATATAAGTGCGAGCGAAACTGCGCGGCAGGGATTTCTCCGAGATGCGCATGACCATGATCAGCAAGCCAATCAGCCCGCCGCCAATGAACGCCACCAGCGACAGCGCCAGCGTCCATTGCAGGCCGGTGAGCAGGTTGCGCACGATGTCCCAGAAGGTGAAATCGCTCATTGGCTGTTCCTCGCGATAAACCGATGCCCGATCCAGTTCAGCAATTGGCGGATCAGCAGCGCCATACACAGATAGAGCAGCGTGGTCAGGGCATAGGTTTCAAAGGCTCGGAAGTTGCGAGATTGAATGAAGTTGGCCGCGAAGCTCAGCTCTTCAGTGGCAATCTGTGAACACACCGCCGAGCCGAGCATCACGATGATGATCTGGCTGCTCAGGGCTGGCCAGACCTTACCCAGCGCCGGCAGCAGCATCACGTGACGGAAGGCTTCGAAACGTGTCATCGCCAACGCCGCCGCGGCTTCCAACTGACCCCGGGGGATCGCCTGGATGCCAGCGCGGATAATCTCGGTCGAATAGGCTCCGAGGTTGATGACCATCGCCAGCACCGCCGCCTGCCATTCGGAAATCTGCACGCCCAGGGACGGCAAACCGAAGAAGATGAAAAATAACTGCACCAGAAATGGCGTGTTGCGGATCAACTCGACGTAGACCGCGAAAACCCCCGCGAAAGGCCGGATGTTCCACGCCCGCACCAGCGCCCCGACGATGCCCAGCCCCACGCCGAGCACAGCGCCGATGGCGGTCAGCTCAAGGGTGAACAACGCACCACGCAGCAACAGATCGGTGTTGTTCACCACCGGCAGGAAATCGAACTGATAAGCCATAAAACGTCTCCAGCGCGCCGAATCAGAGATCGGCTGGCAGCGGTTCTTTCAGCCAGGTCAGGGCGTTCTTTTCCAGCGCGCCATCGCTCTTGGCGGTCACGAGGATCTGGTTGACCTTGTCCAGCAGCGCCGGCTCGTTCTTGTTAACGCCGACGTAGACCGGCGAATCCTTGAGCTTCACTTTCAGCGCCGGCACGCGTTTCGGGCTCTTCTCGCTGATCGCCACCATCACCACGTTGCCGCTGGCGATCAGGTCGACCTGGCCGGCCAGGTAGGCGGCAATGGTCGAGTTGTTGTCTTCGAAACGCTTGATGGTCACGCCTTCGGGGGCGACCTTGGTCAGCTCGATGTCTTCGATGGCGCCACGGGTGACGCTGATGGTTTTGCCCTTGAGATCGTCCAGGCCCTTGATGTTGGCGTCTGGCGGACCGAACACGGCGAGGTAGAACGGCGCGTAGGCGCGGGAGAAGTCGATGACTTTTTCGCGCTCCGGGTTCTTGCCGAGGCTGGAGATCACCAGGTCGACCTTGCCAGTGGTGAGGAACGGGATGCGGTTGGTGCTGTTGACCGGGGTCAGTTCAAGTTTGACCTTGAGCTGGTCGGCCAGCAGTTTCGCGGTGTCGATGTCGAGGCCGCGGGGTTGCATGTCCGGGCCGACCGAGCCGAACGGCGGGAAGTCCTGGGGCACGGCGACCTTGAGGACTCCGCGCTTGACCACATCGTCCAGACCGTCGGCGTGGGCGGGTGCCTGGCTCAGCATCAGGCTGGCAAACAGGGCAGCAAGGAGGGCGCTGTAACGCTGGGTCATGGCAAATCTCCGAATCGGCAAGAAGTGATTTCTGCGGATCGACAGAGCATGGGCCATGCCAACATGGGGTTTTGAGGGCGCCAGGGCGCGGTTTTGCTGGCGTCGCACGGTCTTACTGGTCTGAACAGTCAGGTTGCGTTTCGCACCCCGATGGCGCAGCCGTGAAAATCACCGAACCCCCATGGGGCACGACTTGCCGGGCGTCGCGAATAGCTTTACAACTGAGCGCACATTGGCCTGGTTCGTCTGGAAAACCATGAATTCGATCTCCCGTGCCGTACCTGAAGTGGCGTTGCAAGCCATCCGCAAACTGATTACCGAGCAGGGCTTCGGGCCGGGGGATGCCTTGCCCTCGCAACGGGAACTGGCGGTGCAATTGGGGGTTAGTCGGGCGTCGTTGCGCGAGGCGTTGTCATCGTTGAGTGCGCTGGGCGTGATCAGCATCCAGCCGGGCAAAGGCGTGTTCGTGCAGGCGCCGGTGGAGCTGCCGCGAGGCGAGGCAGCGCCAGGCTGGCCGTTCGCGGCGCAGGCTTCGCCGCTGGATATCTTCCAGTTGCGCTATGCGCTGGAGGGGTTTGCCGCGGGGCTGGCGGCCGTGACCTTGAGCACCGATGAACTCGATGCACTGGAAGACAATGTCGCCGCCATGCGCAACGAACTGAAAGCCGCCGATTTCGAAGCGGCGGCGCGCCTGGACTTCGAATTCCACCGCCGCATCCTGCTGGCCAGCGGCAATCAGGCGATGCTGAGCATCCTGACTGCCAGCGCCGACATCTTCCTGGAGAGCCAGAAGCTACCGTTCATCCGGGCCGAGCGGGCCATGGAAACCTGGCAGGAACACCGCAAGATCCTTCGCGCGCTGGCTCGCCGAGTCTCTGGCGCCGCGCAGAAAGCCATGCACGAGCATGTGCGTAACGCGGCGTTGCGCACCGGAATCGCCTTCGTCGCTCCCGCCACGGCGTGACCTGGGCTATACCCAAACTCATGGAACACCATAGCGAGACTCAATCAACTGCACCTTCCTGAACGAGGGAAGGGCAGCTATGATGGGCCACGTTTTTTTGCTTACAACCCTGGAGAATTCCATGAGCAGCGATCTTATCAAACACGTTAGCGACGCTAGCTTCGAGGCCGACGTACTCAAGGCTGAAGGCGCTGTACTGGTCGATTACTGGGCTGAGTGGTGCGGCCCTTGCAAAATGATCGCTCCTGTTCTGGACGAAATTGCCGAGACCTACAAAGGCAAGCTGACCGTTGCCAAGCTGAACATCGACGAAAACCAGGAAACCCCGGCCAAGCATGGCGTGCGCGGTATCCCGACCCTGATGCTGTTCAAGAACGGCAACGTTGAAGCGACCAAGGTCGGCGCACTGTCGAAGTCGCAACTGGCTGCTTTCCTCGACGCCAACATCTAAGCGTCGCTGTAAAGTTTCCTGAAAAAGCCCCGCAAATAGCGGGGCTTTTTGCGTATTCAGGGCTAGACGCTCCTAAACTCAGGTGGTACATTCGGCCCCGCACTGGTTTCTCCATTGCCCCCTGCTAGCCGTCGCCGACGCACTCCTTTTCGAATAAGTACGCGATCCTGTCGCCTTCTCTGCGGCGCGGCCTCATTAAGCCAAAAGCTTAATTTCCCCCCTCCATAAATGATTACGTCATTCCTATATGAATCTGACTGAACTCAAGCAAAAGCCGATTACCGAACTGCTCGAATTGGCCGAACAGATGGGCATAGAAAATATGGCCCGTTCGCGCAAGCAGGACGTGATTTTCTCCCTGCTCAAGAAGCACGCGAAAAGCGGTGAGGAAATCTCCGGTGATGGCGTGCTGGAGATTCTCCAGGACGGCTTCGGCTTCCTGCGCTCCGCTGACGCTTCCTATCTCGCAGGTCCAGACGATATCTATGTCTCGCCGAGCCAGATCCGTCGTTTCAACTTGCGCACCGGTGACACCATCGTTGGCAAGATCCGTCCTCCAAAGGAAGGCGAGCGTTATTTCGCGCTGCTCAAGGTCGACACGATCAACTACGATCGTCCCGAGAACGCGAAAAACAAGATTCTCTTCGAGAACCTGACCCCGCTGTTCCCGACCGTGCGCATGAAGATGGAAGCCGGCAACGGTTCCACCGAAGACTTGACCGGTCGTGTCATCGACCTGTGCGCCCCGATCGGTAAAGGCCAGCGCGGCCTGATCGTTGCACCGCCGAAAGCCGGCAAGACGATCATGCTGCAGAACATCGCGGCAAACATCGCTCGTAACAATCCTGAAGTTCATCTGATCGTATTGCTGATCGACGAACGTCCGGAAGAAGTGACCGAAATGCAGCGCACCGTGCGCGGCGAAGTGGTTGCCTCGACGTTCGACGAGCCGCCAACCCGCCACGTGCAGGTTGCCGAAATGGTGATCGAGAAGGCCAAGCGCCTGGTCGAGCACAAGAAAGACGTGGTGATCCTGCTCGACTCCATTACCCGTCTGGCTCGCGCCTACAACACCGTGATCCCGAGCTCCGGCAAGGTACTGACCGGTGGTGTCGATGCCCACGCCCTGGAGAAACCGAAGCGTTTCTTCGGCGCTGCGCGGAACATCGAAGAAGGCGGCTCGCTGACCATCATCGCTACCGCGCTGGTAGAAACCGGCTCGAAGATGGACGAAGTGATCTACGAAGAATTCAAAGGCACCGGCAACATGGAACTGCCGCTGGATCGTCGTATCGCTGAAAAACGCGTGTTCCCGGCCATCAACATCAACCGTTCCGGCACCCGCCGCGAAGAGTTGCTGACCGCCGACGACGAGCTGCAGCGCATGTGGATTCTGCGCAAGCTGCTGCACCCGATGGATGAAGTGGCTGCCATCGAGTTCCTGGTCGACAAGCTGAAGACGACCAAGACCAACGATGAGTTCTTCCTGTCGATGAAACGCAAGTAAGTCGAGCAGGCACAAAAAGCCGGGGAAACCCGGCTTTTTGCTATCCGATTTTTGATCGGGCGGCAGTTCGTGGTTCTGAACCGAAGGGTTCGGCGCTAAACTGCCTGCCCCGAACGCCACGGCCAACACGAGGCTTACGCATGCAGTATCGCGACTTGCGCGACTTTATCAGCGGGCTGGAACAGCGCGGTGAACTCAAGCGCATTCAGGTTCCGGTGTCCCCAGTGCTCGAAATGACCGAGGTCTGTGACCGCACTTTGCGCGCCAAAGGCCCGGCCCTGCTATTCGAAAAACCCACCGGTTATGACATTCCTGTGCTCGGCAACCTGTTTGGCACCCCCGAGCGCGTGGCGCTGGGCATGGGCGCCGAGGCGGTCAGCGAACTGCGCGAAATCGGAAAGCTGCTGGCGTTCCTCAAAGAACCCGAGCCACCGAAAGGCTTGAAGGATGCCTGGTCCAAGCTGCCGATCTTCCGCAAGATCATTTCGATGGCGCCGAAAGTCGTCAAGGACGCGGTGTGCCAGGAAGTGGTCATCGAAGGCGACGACGTCGACCTGGCGATGTTGCCGGTGCAGACCTGCTGGCCGGGCGACGTTGGCCCGTTGATCACCTGGGGCCTGACCGTCACCAAAGGCCCGAACAAGGATCGCCAGAACCTCGGCATCTATCGTCAGCAAGTGATCGGTCGCAACAAGGTCATCATGCGCTGGCTGAGCCACCGTGGCGGCGCGCTGGATTACCGCGAATGGTGCGAGAAGCATCCCGGCCAGCCGTTCCCGGTTTCCGTGGCATTGGGCGCGGACCCGGCGACCATCCTCGGCGCCGTGACCCCGGTGCCCGACAGCCTTTCCGAATACGCTTTCGCCGGCCTGTTGCGCGGCAACCGCACCGAGCTGGTGAAATGCCGCGGCAATGACCTGCAAGTGCCGGCCACCGCCGAGATCATCCTCGAAGGCGTGATCCATCCAGGCGAAATGGCCGATGAAGGCCCGTACGGTGACCACACCGGTTACTACAACGAAGTCGACAGCTTCCCGGTATTCACTGTCGAGCGCATCACCCACCGGATCAAACCGATCTACCACAGCACCTACACCGGCCGTCCACCGGATGAGCCGGYGATTCTCGGCGTTGCGCTGAACGAAGTGTTCGTGCCGATCCTGCAGAAGCAGTTCCCGGAGATCACCGATTTCTACTTGCCGCCCGAAGGCTGCTCGTACCGCATGGCCATCGTGACCATGAAGAAGTCGTATCCGGGCCACGCCAAGCGGGTAATGCTGGGTGTCTGGTCGTTTTTGCGACAGTTCATGTACACCAAGTTCGTTATCGTCACCGACGACGATATCAACGCCCGGGACTGGAACGACGTGATCTGGGCCATCACCACGCGCATGGACCCCAAGCGCGACACGGTGATGATCGACAACACGCCGATCGACTATCTCGACTTTGCCTCGCCGGTGTCCGGCCTGGGGTCGAAAATGGGCCTCGATGCCACGCATAAATGGCCGGGCGAAACCACCCGCGAGTGGGGCCGAGTCATCGTCAAGGACGATGCCGTGACCCAGCGGATCGATGCCATCTGGAATCAGTTAGGAATAGATTGATGCGTGTAACCTTGCAGCCCTCCGGAGCAGTGCTTGAGATATTGCCCGGTGAGCGGATTCTCGATGGCGCACGACGTTTGGGCTACGAATGCCCGCAAAGCTGCCGCAACGGCAATTGCCACGTGTGCGCGGCACTGCTGGTGGAAGGCCGGGTCGAACAGACCGGCGATGTGCGTGATCATGGCGAGTTCTACACTTGCATAGCGGAGCCGCTGGAAGACTGCATCGTGCTGTGGGATGGCGTGCTCGCGCTGGGAGAACTGCCGGTGCGCAGCGTGTCGTGTCAGGTCATTGAGTGCAAGGACGTGGGCGGCGACACCTGGCGCGTGCGTCTGCGGGCTCCGGCCGGTAAACCGCCGCGCTACCATGCCGGCCAGTACCTGATGATCGAACGCGAGAACGGCGAAAAGTCCGCCTTCTCCCTCGCCTCGGCACCACATGCTGGGCGCGACCTGGAAATCCATGTACTGGCGCGCGAATCCAGTGCGTTGAGCCTGATCGAACAGCTTCAGCGCAACAGCATGGTGCGGGTCGAGTTGCCGTTTGGCGATACCCACCTGGAGGAGTTGCCGGACGGTCCTCTCGTGCTGATCGCCGCTGGCACCGGCATGGGCCAGGTCCACGGCCTGATCGAACATTGCCGGGCCTCGGGTTTCAAGCATCCGGTGCATCTGTATTGGGGTGTGCGTCGCCCAGAAGACTTTTATCAAGTCGAGCATTGGGACGAATGGCTGAAACTGCCCAACCTGTTCCTGCACAAGGTCGTCAGTGATCAATGCGGTTGGGAAGGGCGTTGCGGCATGTTGCATGAAGCGGTCTGTGAAGACTTCCCTGACCTCAAGTCGCTGCATGTGTACGCCAGTGGCTCTCCGGCCATGGTCTACGGCACGCTGGATGCGCTGGTGGAAGCGGGAATGGATGCGCATCAGATGCGTGCCGACGTTTTTGCCTACGCGCCACGCTCGTAGGTCAGCGTGGGATCAGAAGCGCACGCCAGTGGTCACCATGGCGGCGTTGAAGCCGAGCAACACCAGCTCGGCTGCCACCGGACCGTAATGTGTGCCCAGTGAGGGGATGATCACCGGTGCGACCCCGAAGCGATTCAGGGGGATCTTGTCCTTATGTTTGCCACGGTAGCCTTCCAGCAGGCCGCCCGTGAATTTGATATACACGGGATAGGAGGCGCTTTCGTAGCGTTTACCCGCGTAGACATAATGTGAGCGCTGACTGTACGAATTGCGAAAAGTGGCAGCGCCAAACAGCCAGTCGGACGCGTCGATACGTTCAAGACCAATAAGATCCTGATTGTTGTTGTGCCTGGGGTCGGGCGAATAGTGCTTCGTATAAACACTGGTCTGCAAATACCAGGAGCCGGTGTCCTTTGAGCTTGCATGCTGTGCCAGCGCCAATGGCGCCAAGACCATCAATAGCACTGCGTAAAACCATGGTTTTTTCATCGGCGGCCCCCTGTGAAGGCAGTCTGGCTTGCGCCTGTGTGGCCGTTATACGCGACGCCCGATGGAGGCCAGAAGGCGGCAAATCTGAAGGGGGAGTAGGACGTTTCTGATAAGCGGCTTTATTCCCGGAAGGACTCAATGCTTATGCATATTTCATTCTGGTATTTAAGATATTTGCAGAATGACATTAGGGTATATAAACAGTCAGGCAAACGTCCTTTATCACTTTTCGTTTTACCTTTACTGCTATATGTTCTATTACATTAATAGTGTTTACATTTTGTAATGCTTGCGGGGCCGAACAACTGTTGCCATGAGCGCCATTGAATCTGCTTTTTTGAATCTGGCTTACCCTCCGCGGCTCGATCTGGGGCCGCAACTCACTCACGAACAACTGCTCAGCTCGATGCAATCGACCATGGCGCGCCACAAGGGCGGGCCGGTCTGGTTGTTTGCGTATGGTTCGCTGATCTGGCGCCCTGAATGCACAGCGGTTGAGCGGGTTCGCGGCCGGGTGCATGGCTATCATCGCGGGTTGTACCTGTGGTCCCACGAACATCGTGGCACCCCGGAAATGCCCGGCCTGGTGTTTGGCCTGGATCGCGGTGGCTCTTGCAGCGGTTTCGCCTATCGCTTGCCCGAAGAGCAACTCGAAGCGTCGCTGTACGCACTTTGGCAGCGCGAGATGCCATTCCCTTCCTACCGCCCGCACTGGCTCAACTGCCGTCTCGAAGATGGCAGCCAGGTACAGGCATTGGGCTTTGTGCTGGAGCGACACCTGCCCAGCTATGCCGGCAACCTGCCGGACCATGTGCTGAGCCATGTGTTCGAAAACGCCTGCGGGCGCTACGGCACCACTCGCGATTATGTCGAGCAGACCGCGCATGCCCTGCGCAGCCACGCCATGCCAGACCGGAATCTGGAGGCGCGGCTCAAGCGCTGTAAATCAAAGTCCGCCTGGACGAATGCCACGCTGCCCTGACTGGCGACTGGTTCGTAACACATGAGCTTTTTGCCTGAGTATCTTCGCAAGGTGCTTGGGTCCACGCGCCAATGAAAAGCGATCTGAACGGCGTCTTTCGAAGTTCAGATCGCTTGCCTCGGCTCAGCGAACCTGCACAACAACCTTCCCGACAGCCTTGCGCTGACCAAGATCATTGATGGCCTGCGCCGCATTGTCCAGCGGATAAACCTGTGACACCAGCGGCTTCAATTTGCCTTCGGCAAACCAGCCAAACAGTTGCTGGAAGTTCGCGGCGTTGTCCTGTGGCTGACGTTGGGCGAAGGAGCCCCAGAACACACCGAGTACCGCTGCGCCTTTGAGCAGCGCGAGGTTCACCGGCAATTCGGGAATGCGCCCGCTGGCGAAGCCGACCACCAGCAGGCGGCCGTTCCAGGCGATGGCACGGATGGCCTGGTCGAACAGGTCACCGCCCACCGGATCGTAGATCACGTCAGCGCCCTGGCCATCGGTCAGGCGCTTGATTTCGTCCTTCAGGCTGGTTTCGCTGTAGTTGATCAGTTCGTCGGCGCCGGCGGCCTTGGCCACGGCGAGTTTCTCTGCGCTGCTGGCTGCGGCGATCACCCGGGCGCCCATGGCTTTGCCGATTTCCACCGCCGCCAGGCCGACACCGCCGGAGGCACCAAGCACCAGCAGGGTTTCGCCCTGTTGCAGGTTGCCGCGCTGCTTCAGGGCATGCATCGAGGTGCCGTAGGTCATGCTGAAGGCGGCGGCGGTGTTGAAGTCCATGGACGGCGGGATCGGCAACACGTTGTAGCCCGGCACGGCGACCTGTTCGGCAAAGCTGCCCCAGCCGGTCAGGGCCATGACCCGGTCACCGACTTTCAAGTGGCTGACCTTTTCGCCCACAGCGCTGACCACACCGGACGCTTCGCCACCGGGAGAGAACGGGAAGGGCGGCTTGAACTGGTATTTGCCCTCGATGATCAACGTGTCGGGGAAGTTGACCCCGGCGGCGTGCACGTCCAGCAGGATTTCATTCTTCTTCGCGACAGGACTGGCGACGTCTTCCAGCACCAGCGATTCGGCAGGGCCGAAGGCTTTGCACAGCACGGCTTTCATCAGGGCTATTCCTTTGGAAGTGATGGCCGATAAGTGTAGGTGTGTGAGTTGATGGGTCAACGAGCATGCCTGGCCCTGATAGTCAGCCATAAGCTTGTGCTGGCGTGACGGGTCGTTATGCTAGGCCGCAAACCGGATAAGGAGCGAATTTTGAAAGCGTGGATCATGTTGATGCTGGCCCTGTCTCTGCCTGTGACAGCGGTGGCCGAAGAAGCCAAAGAGGATACAGCTCCGAAGGTCAGTTACATCACCCTGAGCCCGCCGTTCGTGGGTAACTACGGGCTGGACGGCACGCCGAAACTGAAGGTCTACAAGGCCGATGTGGCGTTGCGGGTGACCGGTGACGAGGCGGCCAAAGCGGTGAAGGCCAATGAACCTTTGATCCGCAATCAATTGGTCGCGCTGTTCGCCCAGCAGACTACCGAGACGATGAACAACGTCGAGGCCAAGGAAAAGCTGCGTCAGGAAGCCTTGAAACAGACCCGGCAGATCATGAATGATGAAACCGGTAAGCCGGTGGTTGAGGATTTGTTGTTCAATAACCTCATCATTCAGTAAGTCTTCTATTGCGTGAGCTGGCGTCATCGTCGGAACGCCGCCCGGAGCAAGCTCGCTCCCACATTGGATTTGTGTTGCAGCACAATTACATGTCCACTGCAGAATCCTGTGGGAGCGAGCTTGCTCGCGATGAGGCCAGTCCAGGCGATAAATGACTCAAGGCTTTAAGGCAATCACCGCCGCCCATTGCTCCGGCGTCACCGGCATCACCGAAAGCCGCGAGCCTTTCTGCACCAGCGGCAACTCGGCCAGCGCCGTCTGCTGCTTCAGGTAATCCAGCTTCAACACCCGGACAAACGTCTCGACATGCGCGACATCGATCGCGCTCCAGGCATTTTTGTCCGGGGTGGCCTTCGGGTCAAAATAATGGCTCTCCGGCTCCAGTGCCGTCGGGTCCGAATACGCGGCTTCGACAATTTTGCCGATTCCGGCGATGCCCGGCTCAGGGCAGCTGGAATGGTAGAAAAAGAACTCGTCCCCCACTGCCATGGCCCGCAGGAAATTGCGTGCCTGATAGTTGCGAACTCCGTCCCAGCGCGCTTTTCCGAGCTTTTCCAGTCCTTTTATCGAGAGTTCGTCGGGCTCGGATTTCATCAGCCAATAGGCCATGTCTTTTGCTCCTTGCGAGGTGATTGAGCCGCTTGTCGGCGATTTTATGACAAACCGACAGTCGGTTGACGTCAGCATTTGCGCAGCGGTTCACGTTGTCGCAAAATGCCGGCCTTTAAAGCTTGACGCTGCTGCACGGCCTATAAACGGAAACCGCTGCTGTCATCGTGTAGATATGCCTTTGGGGGGTAATCGATGAAACGCAAACCGGATTTACTATGGATTTTGGTCATTTTGTTTGGCCTTGGCGTCGTGACCACTGGCTATGCCCAAAGCCTGTGGGCCAGCAAGACCGATGCACCAGTCGAGCTCGCCCAATTGCAGCAACAGTCGACCGCCTTCAAGCGCTGATCCTGTTGCCTCGGCGCCGCTGATCGAAGTGGCGCCTAGCCTGCGTAATACCAGGCCTTGTCCGTCACCGTTCCTTGCAGCGGCACATCCCAGCTTGCCTGAGCCAATCGCCCCACCTTCTGACATTCATGGGCCAGCCCCAACAGCGTCGGCTTGCGCCAGTCATTTCGTCGCGCCAGGTAGGCCAGGCTCCGATCGTAGAAGCCGCCGCCCATTCCCAGACGTCCGCCGACATCGTCAAACCCCACCAATGGCAACAGCACCAGGTCCAGCGCCCAGATCTTGCGTTGCCGGGCGAGGTTGGCCCGTGGTTCGAGAATGCGGAAGCGGTTGGGTTTGAGTTTTTCCCCGGGACGGATGCGCTGGAACACCATTTTGGTTCGCGGCCAGGCGCTCAGCACCGGTAGATAGGTGGCTTTGCCCCGGCGCTGCGCGGCGCGCAGCAACAGGCGCGGATCGATTTCACCGTCGGTGGGCAGGTAGAGCGAGATGTGTCTGGCGCGGCGGAACAGCGGTTGCTGGGCCAATTGCTTGTACAGCCCGCGAGCGGCCTGGCGCTGCTGACTGGGTGTCAGTGCGCGGCGGGCCTTGCGCAGCATGCGTCGAAGTTGCGGGCGGGGGAGCAGCGCAGGTTCGGTCATGTATTCGGGCTTCAACAATGCGGATACGTGGAGCGTACCCGTAAAAACGCCAATGCCGGTATCAAAACCGGCATTGGACTGAAATCAGGCTCCCCGAATGTGCCGCTGTCGACTTAGCCCTTGAACCCGAAAGTTCAAGGTGGAAGATGCAGTAGGCTTTAAGGCTTTCCGTCTAGCGGACATGCACACCAGCCCAACGTGCAACCTCCAGGGTATAGCAAATCGGCTCAGGGACATCGCCAACTGGCAAGCACCCCAGGGAGTGAGGGGATTATACCGCAAGTGGTGGCGCGAATCAGCCTTTGGTGACGTCCGGATCGGTGGCAAGCGCCAGATCGACGCGATCGAGCAGGTCGCGCACCTGTTCGCGGGTCGAACCGCTGGCCTGGATATCCGGGCGATCTTCCTTGTGCAGCAGGTCGTGGGTGATGTTCAGCGCTGCCATCACGGCGATACGGTCAGCGCCGATGACTTTGCCGCTGCTGCGGATCTCGCGCATCTTGCCGTCCAGATAACGGGCGGCGCTGATCAGATTACTGCGCTCTTCCTGAGGGCAGATGATCGAATACTCTTTGTCGAGGATCTGCACGGTGACGCTATTGCTTGAACTCATGAGTCTTGCTCCAGGGCCTTGAGGCGCGAAATCATCGATTCGACCTTACGCCGGGCGATTTCGTTTTTTTCAATGAGGTGCGCGCGTTCCTCGCGCCAGGTCTTTTCCTGAGCTAGTAAGAGTCCGTTTTGACTCTTAAGTTGCTCGACTCGGGTAATCAGTAGTTCGAGTCTGGCCATCAGCGCTTGCAGATCGGTGTCTTCCATTGTGTCCACTGAGTTCGTGTCTGACCGGAGGTAGCGGGCGGACCCCTGTAGGAGCGAGCTTGTTCCGGGCGGCGTTCCGACGATGAACTTGAGAACGCCGCGGAGTGTCAGGTACCCAGCGTTATCGTTGACGACCATCGTCGGAACGCCGCCCGGAACAAGCTCGCTCCTACAGGGGTAGTCGATGTAGGATACAAGGCCTTCATTCTAGACATAGCGCCGTCTGGCGCCTAGCTACCCATGACCATTCAGAATTCCCCGTACCAAGCCTTCGCCACCCTGCTGACTTCCAGCGGTCACAACGTCTCGCCTGCCGAACTGCACGGCCTGCTGCTCGGTCGCAGTTGCGCCGGTGCCGGTTTCGATGCCGAAGGCTGGCTGATCGACGCCGCCGAACTGCTCGAAAGCGAGCCTCAAGCCAACGTTCGCAGTGCCCTGATCGGCCTGCAAGAGATGGTTGAAGGCGAGCTCACTGGTGATGACGTGACGGTCGTTCTGTTGCTGCCAACTGACGACGCTCCGCTCATCGAGCGTGCCGCCGCACTGGGCCAATGGTGCCAGGGCTTCCTCAGCGGCTTCGGCCTGAACTGCCGTGACAGCAGCGCACTGAGCACCGAGGCCACCGAAGTGCTGCAGGATCTGGCCGCCATTTCCCAGGTGCAAGACGCGCTGGAAGAGTCCGAAGACGGCGAAACCGACTATATGGAAGTCATGGAGTACCTGCGCGTCGCGCCGTTGCTGCTGTTCTCCGAGACCAAAAAAGACATGCCGGCCGCCAAACCGTCGCTGCACTAATCGTTGCCAGGGAACGCCATCTGCCCATGATCCACATCCCGAAATCGGAATACAGCCGTCGCCGCAAGGCCCTGATGGCGCAGATGGAACCCAACAGCATCGCCATCCTGCCCGCCGCCGCGGTGGCCATTCGCAACCGCGACGTCGAGCACGTCTACCGCCAGGACAGCGACTTCCAGTACCTCAGCGGTTTTCCCGAGCCCCAGGCCGTACTGGTGTTGATGCCGGGGCGAGTGCATGGCGAATACATTCTGTTCTGCCGCGAGCGCAACGCCGAGCGTGAGTTGTGGGATGGCCTGCGTGCCGGGCAAGAAGGCGCGATTCGCGACTTCGGCGCCGACGACGCCTTTCCGATCACCGATATCGACGACATCCTGCCGGGCCTGATCGAGGGCCGTGACCGGGTGTATTCGGCCATGGGCAGCAACCCCGAATTCGACCGCCACCTGATGGAGTGGATCAACGTGATCCGCTCCAAGGCCAACCTCGGTGCCCAGCCGCCGAACGAATTCGTTGCCCTGGATCATCTGCTGCACGACATGCGCCTGTATAAATCGGCGGCAGAAGTGAAAGTGATGCGCGAGGCGGCGCGGATTTCCGCCCGGGCGCACGTGCGGGCAATGCAGGCCTGTCGCGCCGGGTTGCACGAATTCAGCCTGGAAGCCGAGCTCGATTACGAATTCCGCAAGGGCGGGGCGAAGATGCCGGCCTACGGGTCGATCGTCGCGGCGGGGCGCAACAGTTGCATCCTGCATTACCAGCAGAATGACGCAGTGCTCAAGGACGGGGATCTGGTGCTGATCGACGCCGGTTGCGAGATCGACTGCTACGCCAGCGACATCACCCGGACCTTTCCGGTCAGCGGCAAGTATTCAGCGGAACAGAAAGCGATTTACGAATTGGTGCTGGCTTCCCAAGAGGCTGCCTTTGCCGAAATCGCCCCGAACAAACACTGGAATCAGGCGCATGAAGCCACGGTCCGGGTCATCACGGCCGGGCTGGTCAAGCTGGGACTGCTCCGGGGCGACGTCGACGAACTGATTGCCAGCGAAGCCTACAAAGCGTTTTACATGCACCGCGCCGGCCACTGGCTGGGTCTGGATGTACATGACGTCGGCGAATACAAGGTCGGCGGCGAATGGCGCGTGCTGGAAGTCGGCATGGCGCTGACCGTGGAGCCGGGGATCTATATCGCTGCGGACAACCAGAGCGTGGCGAAGAAATGGCGCGGCATTGGCGTGCGCATCGAGGACGACGTAGTGGTCACCAAAACCGGTTGTGAAATATTGACGGGCGGCGTGCCGAGAACGGTCGCCGAGATCGAGGCCCTGATGGCCGCCGCGCGGACACAAACGGCATGAGTCGAGTCAATCTGGCAATTATCGGTGGCGGGCTGGTCGGTGCGAGTCTGGCGCTGGCCTTGCAAGCTGGAGCCAAGGCCCGGGGCTGGAAAATCGTGCTGATCGAACCGTTCGCCCCCGGCGACACGTATCAACCGAGTTATGACGCCCGTTCTTCGGCGTTGTCCTTCGGCTCCCGGCAAATTTATCAACGGCTGGGTGTCTGGCAGGAAATCTCCCGCCGCGCCGAGCCGATCAAGCAGATTCATGTTTCCGACCGTGGGCGTTTCTCGACGGCGCGGTTGTCGGCGATGGAAGAGGGCGTTCCTGCGCTGGGTTATGTCGTTGAAAACGCCTGGCTCGGCCAATGCCTTTGGCAAGGCGTGGACAAGGACGTGATCAGTTGGCGCTGCCCGGCGGAAGTCACCCGCATGGAGCCGCTGACCGATGGCTATCGCCTGACCCTCAACGATGAAACCACTCTGGAATGCGACCTCGCGGTGCTCGCCGATGGTGGCCGCTCCGGTCTGCGCGAGCAATTGGGGATCGGCATCAGGAAGCGTCCGTACAACCAGAGCGCGCTGATCGCCAACATCACTCCGAGCGAAGCCCACAACGGCATGGCTTTCGAGCGTTTCACCGACGAAGGCCCGATGGCGTTGCTGCCGCTGCCGGAAAACCGCTGCGCACTGGTCTGGACCCGCCTGGGGATGGATGCGCAACGTTTGGCTTCGCTGGATGAACGCAGTTTCCTTAGCGAGTTGCAGGCGGTGTTCGGATATCGCCTTGGTACGTTGAAACAGGTCGGTGCGCGGCATCTGTATCCGCTGACACTGGTCGAGGCTGAAGAACAGGTGCGCCCGCATTTGGCGATTCTCGGCAACGCGGCGCACAGCCTGCATCCGATTGCCGGCCAGGGGTTCAACCTGTCCCTGCGCGATGCCCAGGCCCTGGCCGATACCTTGCTCGCCAGCGAAAAACCATTGGGCGACTTCGCCACGTTGCAGGCCTATCGCGAACGCCAGCGTCTCGATCAGGACCTCACCGTGGGTTTCTCCGATCAGGTCACGCGCCTGTTCGGCAGTACCCAGCCGCTGGTATCCCTGGGGCGCAACATCGGACTGCTCGGCCTCGACCTGTTGCCACCGGCCAAACGCTGGTTTGCCCGACAGGCGATGGGTTTGGGTACGCGTCCAGGTGCGTAACTGGTTGATCCGCCGATTCGGCAAGGCGCGATTGATAAAAATACCTGCCGCAATTGCAGGTCGACATTCATGACGGCGCCGGCCACTTGGTGGCGCGGGTCGGAAAAACCCTTTACGTGCGGCTCAAGCCGCAAGAGAGACAGGCTTAAAGCATGGAAATGCGCGCAGATCTGCTGATTGTCGGAGCCGGAATGGTCGGCAGCGCCCTGGCGCTGGCGTTGCAGGACAGCGGGCTGGAAGTCCTGCTGCTGGACGGCAGCCCCATGAGCGTCAAACCGTTTAACGCTCAGGCCGCGTTTGAACCGCGGGTGAGCGCCCTGTCGGCCGCCAGCCAGCGGATTCTCGAACGCCTCGGCGTCTGGGATGGTATCGCCGGGCGGCGCAGCAGCCCCTACACCGACATGCAGGTCTGGGATGGCAGCGGCACCGGGCAAATCCACTTCTCGGCGGCCAGCGTGCATGCCGAGGTGCTGGGGCATATCGTCGAGAACCGCGTGGTCCAGGATGCCTTGCTCGAGCGCCTGCACGATTGCGATTTGGGGTTGCTGGCCAATGCGCGCCTGGAACAGATGCGCCGCTCCGGCGATGACTGGCTGCTGACCCTGGCCGATGGCCGCACCCTGCGCGCGCCGCTGGTGATCGCAGCGGATGGCGCCAACTCGGCGGTGCGGCGCCTGGCCGGGGTCGTGACTCGCGAATGGGATTATCTGCACCATGCCATCGTCACCAGCGTGCGTTGCGCCAAACCGCATCAAATGACGGCTTGGCAGCGTTTCACCGACAACGGTCCGTTGGCATTTCTGCCCCTTGAGCGCGATGGCCAACAGAATTGGTGTTCGATCGTCTGGTCAACCACGCCCGGCGAAGCCGAACGTCTGATGGCAATGGATGACCAGGGTTTCTGCAAGGAGCTGGAGCGGGCCTTTGAAGGTCGGCTCGGCGAAGTACTGAGCGCCGACCCGCGCCTGTGTGTCCCCCTGCGTCAGCGGCATGCCAAACGTTATGTGGCTGAAGGTCTGGCGTTGATCGGTGACGCGGCCCACACCATTCACCCGTTGGCTGGGCAGGGTGTGAATCTCGGATTCCTCGATGCCGCCGTGCTGGCCGAAGTGTTGCTGCAAGCGGCAACACGAGGCGAACGTCTGGCAGATGTGAAAGTCCTCAGTCGTTACGAGCGTCGGCGCATGCCTCACAACCTGGCACTGATGGCGGCGATGGAAGGCTTCGAGCGACTGTTCCAGGCCGATCCGTTGCCGGTGCGTTGGTTGCGTAATACCGGGTTGAAAATGGTTGAGAAAATGCCGGAAGCCAAGGCGCTGTTCGTGCGTGAGGCGTTGGGGTTGACCGGGGATTTGCCGGCGTTGGCCAAGGCCTGAAATTTTTGTTGAGGTTAAAGGCCCCATCGCGAGCAAGCTCGCTCCCACAGGAATTCAGGTGTTAATGCAATTTGTGTGAACGCTGGAGAACCCTGTGGGAGCGAGCTTGCTCGCGATGGTGGCAGCTCGGTCACCTCATACTCCAGCTCAAGCAACATCTCGTAACTCCTCCGCTGGCAGCTTCGATTGAGAACCTAAATGTGAGTCCTTATCATTTGCCCTCATTTTCAATCGAGGGACCGCTCCCATGTTGGCACCAACGCGTCTACTGACCGCACTGGCCCTGACCCTGATCGGCAGCACCGCCGCCCAGGCCGCTGACGAGGTGGTGGTCTACTCCTCGCGAATCGACGAGCTGATCAAGCCAGTATTCGATGCCTACACCGCCAAGACCGGTGTGAAGGTGAAGTTCATCACCGACAAGGAAGCGCCGCTGATGCAGCGGCTCAAGGCCGAAGGCGCGAATACGCCGGCCGACCTGCTGCTCACCGTCGATGCCGGCAACCTCTGGCAGGCCGAGCAGATGGGCATCCTCCAGCCGTTCACCTCGAAAACCATCGACGCCAACATTCCGCTGCAATACCGGGCCGCCTCTCATGCCTGGACTGGCCTGAGCCTGCGGGCGCGGACCATTGCCTACTCCACTGATCGGGTAAAGCCGGGTGAACTGACCACCTACGAAGCGCTGGCCGACAAGCAATGGGAAGGCCGCCTGTGCCTGCGCACGGCGAAGAAGGTCTACAACCAGTCCCTGACCGCGACCATGATCGAAGTGCACGGCGCCGAGAAGACCGAGGAAATCCTCAAGGGCTGGGTCAAGAACCTGTCCACCGACGTGTTCTCCGACGACACCGCCGTGCTGGAAGCGATCAACGCCGGCCAGTGCGACGTTGGAATCGTCAACACCTACTACTACGGTCGCCTGCACAAGCAGAAACCAGACCTGCCGGTGAAACTGTTCTGGCCGAACCAGGCTGACCGTGGCGTACACATCAACCTGTCAGGTATCGGCCTGACACAACACGCGCCACACCCGGAAGCGGCCAAGGCCCTGGTGGAGTGGATGACCACCCCTGAAGCGCAGAAAATCTTTGCCGACGTGAACCAGGAGTTCCCGGCCAACCCGGCGGTGGCACCGTCTGAAGAAGTGGCGGCCTGGGGCAAATTCATTGCCGATACCTTGCCGGTGGAAATTGCCGGCAAGCGCCAGGCTGAAGCGATCCGCATGATGGACAGGGCTGGCTGGAACTGAGTCGGTTTTAAAAAAGCTAAAGATCGCAGCCTTCGGCAGCTCCTACAGGGTGATCATCAACCCAATGTAGGAGCTGCCGCAGGCTGCGATCTTTTTGCGTTTTCCCTAAACTCCAAGATTTATCCAGAGAGCTTTTCCTTGGCCCATCCCGCCCAACGCCGCTGGTATCCAGTCGTCTTCGCCATCGCGGCTTTGGTCCTGTTGCCCCTGAGCGTTCTGCTGCTTTCCTGGCAAACCATCGACGTTCAAATCTGGTCCCACCTGTGGGACACGCAGATGCCGCGCCTGCTGGGCAACACGCTGACGCTGGTGCTTGGTGTCGGTGCGGGAGTCACCCTGCTGGGCGTCAGCCTCGCCTGGCTGACCAGCCTTTGTGAATTCCCCGGCAGGCGCTGGCTCGATTGGGCGCTGATGCTGCCCTTCGCGATACCGGCCTACGTGCTGGCGTTCGTGTTTGTCGGCCTGCTGGATTTCGCCGGGCCCGTGCAAAGCCTGCTGCGCGAGTGGTTCGGTAGTGGTCTGCGACTGCCACGCGTGCGCTCCACGGGCGGGGTGATTGTGGTGTTGGTGCTGGTTTTCTATCCCTATGTATATCTGCTGGCCCGCACGGCCTTCCTCGCCCAGGGCAAAGGCCTGATGGAGGCGGCGCGGGTCCTTGGCCAATCGCCCTGGCAAGCGTTCTGGCGGGTAGCTCTGCCCATGGCGCGGCCAGCCATCGGTGCAGGGGTGGCATTGGCACTGATGGAAACCCTGGCGGACTTCGGCGCCGTGTCGGTGTTCAATTTCGATACCTTCACCACGGCCATCTACAAGACCTGGTATGGTTTTTTCAGCCTGTCATCCGCCGCGCAACTGGCCAGTCTGTTACTGCTGGTGGTGATGCTAGTGCTGTATGGCGAACGGCGTGCTCGCGGGGCCAACCGGGCGAGCAACGAGCGACCACGGGTCAAGGCGCTGTATCACCTGCGAGGCTTCAAGGCACTGGCAGCCGTGACATGGTGCGGGCTGGTATTTGCCTGCGCCTTTGTCATTCCAATGCTGCAACTGATGGTGTGGTTCTGGCAGCGTGGGCGCTTCGATCTCGACGAGCGTTATACCGGGTTGATCGTCCATACCTTGTATTTGGGGGCGATGGCGGCGTTGATCACCGTAAGCGTTGCCTTGTTACTGGCATTCGCCCGACGACTGGCGCCCACCCGGGTCATTCGTTCCGGGGTCAGTCTGGCCAACCTGGGTTACGCCTTGCCCGGTTCGGTGCTGGCGGTGTCGATCATGCTGGCGTTCAGTTACCTGGATCGCGAGCTGGTGATCCCGCTCTCGGGCTGGCTCGGTGGCGCGGGCAAGCCGCTGCTGCTGGGCAGTCTGTCGGCGTTGTTGCTGGCCTATCTGGTGCGCTTCATTGCGGTGGCCTATGGGCCACTGGAAAGCAGTCTGGCACGTATACGGCCATCTTTGCCCGAAGCGGCACGTAGCCTGGGCGTCAGTGGGCCACGACTGTTTTTCAAAGTGTATCTACCGTTGTTATTACCCGGCACGCTGAGCGCCGCGCTGCTGGTGTTCGTCGATGTGCTCAAGGAAATGCCCGCAACCTTGCTGATGCGCCCGTTTGGCTGGGACACGCTGGCGGTGCGAATCTTCGAAATGACCAGCGAAGGCGAATGGGCGCGGGCGTCTTTGCCGGCATTGACCCTGGTGCTGGTCGGGCTGTTACCGGTCATCGGGTTGATTCGGCGTTCAGCACATCGAAACAGCTAGGTGTCAGTCCTACACCTTGCGGCTACAATGCGCGGCATTCGGTGCGGTCCGTCTGACAGACCAGGTAGCTGAAATCGGCTGAAGGCCCTTGTTTCAAGGCATTCAGTCCGTGCAGCACCTGCCCGCACCTTCGCCACGCCCGGAAGGAGAAACCCATGGGACAGCGTACGCCTCTGTATGACCTTCATCTCGCACTTGGCGCGAAGATGGTCGATTTTGGCGGTTGGGACATGCCTCTGCATTATGGATCGCAGGTCGAGGAACACCATCAGGTGCGCCGCGATTGCGGTGTCTTCGATGTATCCCACATGACCGTGATCGACGTCGGTGGCTCCCAGGCAAAAGCCTGGCTTCAGCATTTGCTGGCCAATGATGTCGAACGCCTGCACAGCCCCGGCCGTGCGTTGTACAGCACCATGCTCAACGAGCAGGGCGGGATCGTCGACGACATGATCGTCTACCGTCTCGATGCGGGTTATCGCCTGGTGGTCAACGCCTCCACTCGCGATCAGGACCTTTCCTGGATGCAAGCGCATCTCGACGGTTTCGACGTGCAACTTCGCGAACGTTCCGAGTTGGCGATGCTGGCCATCCAGGGCCCCCACGCCCGGCAGAAAATTGCCGAGCTGGTCAGCCAGTCCCGCGGCAACCTGATCCAGCTACTCAAGCCCTTCGAAGGCCTGCCCGATGGTGACTGGTTCATCGCGCGCACCGGTTATACCGGCGAAGACGGCCTGGAAATCATTCTGCCCGCTGATCAGGCGCCCGGCTTTTTCAACGATCTGGTCGGAGCCGGGATTTCTCCCATCGGCCTTGGCGCACGGGATACCTTGCGGGTCGAAGCCGGCATGAACCTTTACGGTCAGGACATCCAGCAAGATGTTTCACCATTGGCCTCCAATATGGCCTGGACCATCGCCTGGGAGCCTGCCACCCGGCAGTTCATCGGGCGCAAGGCCCTGGAAGCCGAAAAGGCCGCCGGTGTGCAGCACAAACTGGTCGGTCTGGTCCTTGAGGAGCGCGGGGTTTTACGTGCTCATCAGGTGGTCCGTATCGCCGATGTTGGCGAAGGGGAGATCACCAGTGGTAGTTTCTCTCCTACGCTAAGCAAGTCGATTGCACTGGCGCGCGTGCCGATGGCTACTGCCGACCGCGCTGAAGTGGAAATCCGTGGCAAGTGGTACCCGGTCCGAGTGGTCAAACCGACCTTCGTACGTCACGGCAAAACCTTGATCTAACCTTTTCTGGCGGGCATGCCCGCCGACCCTTTTCCTGAGGACACAGAACATGAGCGATATCCCTGCCGACCTGCGTTTTGCCGAAAGTCACGAATGGGCACGTCTGGAAGCCGATGGCACCGTCACCGTGGGCATCAGCGATCACGCGCAGGAAGCGCTGGGTGATGTGGTATTTGTCGAGCTGACTGAAGTCGGCAACGTGTTTGCTGCCGGTGATCAGTCGGGTGTCGTTGAATCGGTTAAAGCCGCTTCCGACATCTACTCCCCGATTGCCGGTGAAGTGATCGCGGTCAACGAAGAGCTGAGCGCTTCGCCGGAACTGCTCAACAGCGACCCGTACGGCGCGTGGATCTTCAAGATCAAGCCAAGCAACACCGCCGAGCTGGAAAAACTGCTGGATGCTGCCGGCTACAAGGCTGCCATCGGCGAGTAATGCTCGCCCCGTAGGAGCTGCCGAAGGCTGCGATCTTTTGATCTTGTTTTTAAAATCAAAGTCAAAAGATCGCAGCCTCCGGCAGCTCCTACAAAGGCCGAATCAAGGCTGAGTCAAGGCCGCAAGACGGCCTTCACGGCCGCCACCGAACGCTCGACATCGGCTTTGCTCATCGCCGTGAACATCGGCAGCGAGACAATCAGCCGACCGACCCGCTCGGCGACCGGGAACATGCCTTCCTTGAATCCACGCTCGCGGTAAAGGCTCAACAGGTGAATCGGCGGGTAGTGATAGCCGATCCCGACACCCAATGCCTGCATCTGCTCCATGAAAGTCGCCCGCGCCGGTTTGCCGTCCGTACGTTCCGGTAATACCAGCTGGAACAAATGCCAGTTGCTGTGGGTAAAATCCGCCGGAGGCAATTGCGCGCCGTACTGCGCTTCGAAATCCTCGCCAAAGCAGGCGAAATAGTGCCGGGCCAGGTCACGGCGATGAGCGGTAATGGTTTCGATATGAGCGAATTGCCCAAGGCCAATGGCCGCGGCGACGTCGGTCATGTTGAATTTGCCACCCAGCACGTCGACGTCCAGGCCATCGAAGCCGTTGCGGGTAACGCCCTGCAGCCGGTACTTCTCTGCCAGTCGTACTTCTTCGGCCGTATTCAGCACCAGGCAACCGCCCTCGGAGGAGGTGACGTTTTTGTTCGCCTGGAAACTGAAGGACACGAAATCCCCCGTCGAGCCAATGCGCTGGCCGTTCCAGCTGGAGCCGAGTGCCTGGGCCGCATCTTCGACGATCCGCAGGCCGTGCTTTTTCGCCAGGGCGTACAACCGCGTCATGTCCACCGGCAACCCGGCGAGGTACACCGGGATGATGGCTTTGGTGCGAGGGGTAATCGCCGCTTCCAGTTGATCCAGATCGATATTGCGGGTCACCGGGTCGATGTCGGCAAACACCGGGGTGGCGCCGACCTCCAGAATGACGTTGGCGGTGGCCACCCAGGAAATCGGCGTAGTGATCACTTCATCGCCCGGCCCGACCCCGGCAATGCGCAAGGCGATTTCCATGGTGCAGGTGCCGGAATTGAAGGTGCGTACCGGGCGCCCACCGAAATACTCCGAAAGTTGCGCTTCGAAGGCCTGGACCTTGGGGCCGCTGGTAATCCAGCCCGAGCGCAATACCTCGCCGACGGTGGCAATCGTGGCTTCATCGATGGTGGGTTTGGAAAACGGCAGGAAAGGCAGTTGGCTCATGGATACAGTCACCCGATCAGCGGACATTAAGTTGGCGACGGACATGATGATCCGGATTGGTCGACCGCGCCACGTCATCCACGCGAAGATCGACTGCTATGCTGTTTTGACCGTGTTGCATCGACGCCGAGCGCCAGTCAAGAGAGAGCCCGTCATGTCCCAATTGCCGTCCCTGAGCCAGTTACGCGACCCCAATGCCTTTCTGCGCCGTCACCTCGGACCCGATGCCGCCGAGCAACAGGCGATGCTCGACAGCCTCGGCCTGGGCAGTCGGGTCGAATTGATCGAGCAAACGGTGCCGCCGGGCATCCGCCTCAACCGGGCGCTGGACCTGCCCCCGGCACTCGATGAAGAGGCCGCGCTGGCCAAGCTGCGTGGTTATGCCGAGCAGAACCAGGTCTGGACCAGCCTGATCGGCATGGGCTACCACGGCACCCTCACACCGGCCGTCATACTGCGTAACGTGCTGGAAAATCCCGGCTGGTACACCGCATACACCCCCTATCAGCCGGAGATCGCACAAGGGCGGCTCGAGGCGCTGCTGAACTTCCAGCAACTGACCATCGACCTGACCGGTCTGGAACTGGCCAATGCCTCTCTGCTCGATGAGGCCACCGCCGCGGCGGAGGCCATGGCCCTGGCCAAGCGGGTCGCCAAGTCCAAAAGCAACCTGTTCTTTGTCGACGAAAACTGCCACCCGCAAACCATTTCCGTGGTGCAGACCCGCGCTGAAGGTTTCGGCTTCGAGCTGATCGTCGACGCTGTGGATAACTTGAAGCAGCACCAGGTGTTCGGCGCGCTGCTGCAATACCCCGACACCCACGGTGAAATCCACGACCTGCGGCCGCTGATCGATCACCTGCACGCGCAACAGGCCCTGGTATGTGTCGCCACGGATTTGCTGAGCCTGTTGTTGCTGACCCCGCCGGGTGAACTGGGTGCCGATGTGGTGTTCGGCTCGTCCCAGCGATTTGGCGTGCCCATGGGTTACGGCGGGCCGCACGCGGCATTTTTTGCCAGTCGCGATGAATACAAGCGAGCGATTCCCGGGCGGATCATCGGTGTTTCAAAAGATGCGCGGGGCAACACCGCCCTGCGCATGGCCCTGCAAACCCGCGAGCAACACATCCGCCGGGAGAAGGCCAACTCCAATATCTGCACGGCCCAGGTGCTGCTGGCCAATATCGCCAGTTTCTATGCGGTCTACCACGGCCCGGAAGGGCTCAAGCGGATCGCCCAGCGGGTTCATCGACTGACCTGCATCCTTGCCGCCGGACTTGAACGCAACGGTATCACCCGGGTCAACCGGCACTTCTTCGACACCCTGACGCTGGAGGTCGGCGGAGCCCAGACAGCGATCATCGAAAGTGCCCGGGCCGCACAGATCAACCTGCGCATTCTCGGGCGCGGCCAACTGGGCCTGAGCCTCGACGAGGCCTGCGACGAAGGCACCGTGGCGAAGCTGTTCGACGTGTTTCTGGGAGCCGATCACGGGCTCAGCATCGACGCCCTGGATGCCGAAGTCTTGCCTGGCGGAATTCCCGAAGGGCTGGCGCGAACTTCGCCTTATCTGCGCCATCCGGTGTTCAGCGCCCATCACAGCGAAACCGAGATGCTGCGCTACCTCAAGCAACTGGAAAACAAGGACCTGGCGCTCAATCAATCGATGATCCCGCTGGGCTCCTGCACCATGAAGCTCAATGCCACCAGCGAGATGATCCCGATTACCTGGCCGCAGTTCGCCAACCTTCATCCGTTCGTGCCCAAGGAACAGGCCGTCGGGTACGGGCTGATGATCGAAGAACTGGAACGCTGGCTGTGCGCGATCACCGGTTTCGACGCGATCTGCATGCAGCCCAACTCCGGTGCTCAGGGCGAATACGCCGGGCTGCTGGCGATCCGCAAATACCATGAGAGCCGTCAACAGGGTGGCCGCGACATTTGCCTGATTCCTTCGTCGGCTCACGGCACCAATCCGGCGTCGGCGCAAATGGCCGGGATGCGCGTGGTGATCGTCGAATGTGACGAGGCGGGCAACGTCGACCTCGATGACCTCAAGGAAAAAGCCGCGCAGGCGGCAGACAAACTTGCCTGCCTGATGGCGACCTATCCTTCGACCCATGGCGTGTATGAGGAAGGCATCAGCGAAATCTGTGAAGTGATCCACCATCACGGCGGTCAGGTGTACATGGATGGCGCCAACCTCAACGCCCAGGTCGGGCTGGCGCGGCCGGCCGATATTGGCGCCGATGTCTCGCACATGAACCTGCACAAGACCTTCTGCATTCCCCATGGTGGCGGTGGGCCGGGCATGGGGCCGATTGGTGTTCGGGCGCATCTGGCGCCGTTCGTGGCCAACCATCCGGTGGTGCCGATCGACGGACCGCACCCGCAAAATGGCGCCGTCAGCGCAGCGCCCTGGGGCAGCGCAAGCATTCTGCCGATCAGCTGGATGTACATCGCCATGATGGGGCCGCAACTGGCGGACGCCAGCGAAGTGGCTATCCTCGCCGCGAACTACCTGGCGCGGCATTTGTCCGGTGCCTTCCCGGTGCTCTACACCGGGCGCAACGAGCGGGTGGCCCACGAATGCATTCTCGACCTGCGACCGCTCAAGGCGTTGACCGGCATTACCGAAGAGGACGTGGCCAAGCGCCTGATGGACTACGGCTTCCATGCCCCGACCATGTCGTTTCCGGTGCCGGGGACGCTGATGGTCGAGCCGACCGAAAGTGAATCGAAGGCGGAACTGGACCGTTTCATCGGGGCGATGCTGAGCATCCGCGCGGAAATCAACGAGGTGCAAAATGGTAACTGGCCGGCTGAAGAGAACCCGTTGAAAGGTGCGCCGCATACGTTGGCCGACATCACCGGCGTGTGGGAGCGGCCGTACAGCATCGTGCAAGCGGTCACGCCGGACGCGCACACCAAGGCTCACAAGTATTGGCCGGTAGTGAACCGGGTGGACAATGTGTATGGGGACCGGAATCTGTTTTGTGCCTGTGTGCCGGTGGATGATTACCGCTGACCTCCCAGGCAACACATGACTCCCACAGGGGGGGCTCGGTGAACATGGGATTTGTGTTCGCAAGGCAAAAAAATGCCGCTCATGTGAGCGGCATTTTTCATTCGCAACGCTTACTTCGAAGCCACGGCATTCTTCGCCAGAATCGCGTTCGCCAACTCCATGTCCGTGGCTTGCAGGCCAGGATTGTCGGCGCGGACTTTCTGCATGGCCGCTTCCAGGTACGGGCCGCGGATACTGCCATCACTGGCGACGAAGCTGCTGGCATCGTCCTGAGCCGCGACGACCATCTTGTTATCCTTGGATGTCAGATAGCTCGAACCGGTGGTTGCACCGGAGGTAAGAACGTTACGCCAAAAAGTATCGGCCATCGCCGAACCGACAGGCAGGGACAACAGCGCGACGGTAGCGACAGCAAGTTTGAAACGCATGACAGGGTGACTCCACTGGGTTGACTACGCGGTTGGATTGCCAACCCCCAATCGAGTTCCGTGGTCGCCTATTCCGCTGCTTCGACCAGCAGGATCGCGCCTTGCTGGCCAACCACCCGCACGCGGCTACCAAGTGCAGCGTCCGGTCCTCGGGCCATCCACACGCCGTCGGCCACCTTGATTTTGCCGCGACCGTCGATAATCGCTTCATGCACCACAAAGGTTTTGCCGATCAGTTCCTGGCCGCGCAGATTCAGGTGCGGCTGATCGCTCGGACGCATCGCCGTGCGCTGACGCCGCCACCAGTACAACGCGGTGGTGATCGACAGCAGGCCGAACAACAGAAACTGCCATTCCCAGGACAAGCTCGGCAGCAGGAAGGTCAAGACGCCCACGGCTGCCGCGGCCATGCCGATCCACAGCAGGTAACCGCCGGCGCCGAACACTTCGAGAATCAAAAGCACCGTGCCCAGCGCCAACCAGTCCCAGAACGAAAGGTGCTGCAAAAATGCCCACATGGCGCGCCTCAGGCTTTCTTGTTATCGAAAGTGGCCTTGACGATTTCGCCAATGCCGCCGACTGCGCCGATCATTGAACTGGCCTCGAGCGGCATCAGGATCACTTTGCTGTTGTTGGCCGAAGCCAGCTTGCCCAGCGCATCGATGTACTTCTGCGCCACGAAGTAGTTGACCGCTTGCACGTTGCCGCTGGCGATGGCTTCGGACACCACTTTGGTCGCCTGGGCTTCTGCCGCGGCTTGCCGCTCGCGGGCTTCGGACTCCAGGAAGGCGGCCTGGCGACTGCCTTCGGCTTCGAGGATCTGCGCCTGCTTCTTGCCTTCGGCGGTCAGGATCGCTGCGGCGCGCAGGCCCTCGGCCTCGAGGATCTGGGCACGCTTGATCCGTTCGGCTTTCATCTGCCCCGACATCGCCGCCATCAGGTCGGCGGGTGGGCTGATGTCCTTGATCTCGATCCGGGTGATCTTGATGCCCCACGGCGCGGTCGCTTCGTCGACAGTGCGCAACAGTTTTTCGTTGATCCCGTCACGCTGGCTGAGCATGGCGTCGAGTTCCATCGAGCCGAGTACCGTACGGATGTTGGTTTGCAGCAGGTTGCGGATGGCATGTTCGAGGTTGTTCACCTCGTAGGCAGCCTGGGCCGTGTTGACCACCTGGAAGAAACACACGGCGTCGATTTGCACTGTGGCGTTGTCGGAGGTGATGACTTCCTGCGGCGGAATATCCAGCACGCTTTCCATCACATTCATCTTGCGGCCGATGCGGTCCATGACCGGAATGATGACGTTCAGCCCCGGCTTGAGCGTGTTGGTGTAGCGCCCGAAACGCTCAACGGTCCATTCAAAGCCCTGGGGCACGACCTTAAAACCCATGAACAGAATGGCGACCACCAGGCCGACAAAAAGTAAAAGCACACTACCGATCTGCATAACGATTCCTTGTTGATGTGTGGGTCTGTGGAGTTGCAATCGCTGGAGTGTAGCTGTGCCGATGTCGGATAAGTACAGCCGGGCTCAGCTCTGCTCGCTCTGGGGCGTCACCCGCAGAACTTCCTCAATGGTCGTCAGCCCGGCGCCGACCTTTTGCGCTCCTGACAGCCGCAGGCTGCGCATGCCTTCCTTGAATGCCTGCCGCCGCACGGCCAGCAGATCGGTGTCGGGACTGATCAGCGCTTTGATGCTGTCGCTGAGCTGCATGATTTCGTAGACCCCGGCGCGACCGCGATAACCGGTGTCGCGGCATTCCACGCAACCGATGGCACGCTGGGCATTGGCCGGCAACGGTGCTTGCCAGGGCCGGGTCAGGGTTTGCCAGTCGTCTTCGCTCAGCGTCAGCGGCGCCTTGCAGTGCGGGCACAGGGTTCGCACCAGTCGCTGGGCCATGACGCCAAGCACTGTGGCCTTGATCAGGTAATGCGGCACACCGAGTTCCAGCAGGCGGCTGATGGCGCTGGGCGCGTCGTTGGTGTGCAGGGTCGACAGCACAAGGTGCCCGGTGAGCGCCGCCTGGATCGCCATCTCCGCGGTCTCGAGGTCGCGGATCTCGCCGATCATGATGATGTCCGGGTCTTGCCGCATCAGCGCGCGCACGCCGGCGGCGAAGGTCAGGTCGATGTTGTGCTGGACCTGCATCTGGTTGAACGCAGGCTCGACCATTTCGATCGGGTCTTCGATGGTGCAGAGGTTGACCTCCGGCGTCGCCAGCTTTTTCAGGGTGGTGTAGAGGGTTGTGGTTTTGCCCGAACCTGTCGGCCCGGTGACGAGGATGATGCCGTGGGGCTGGCGGGTCATGTCCTGCCAGCGGCGCAGGTCGTCGGCGGAAAAACCAAGCTGGTCGAAGTCCTTTAGCAGGACTTCCGGATCGAAGATCCGCATGACCATTTTTTCGCCGAAGGCCGTGGGCAGTGTCGACAAGCGCAGTTCGACTTCACCGCCGTCCGGGGTCTTGGTTTTCACCCGGCCGTCCTGGGGTTTGCGTTTCTCCGCGACGTTCATGCGCCCCAGGGTTTTCAGGCGACTGACGATGGCCATGGTGACCTGGGGAGGGAATTGATAGACGTTGTGCAGCACGCCGTCGATGCGAAAGCGCACCGTGCCTTGCTCGCGCCGGGGCTCGATGTGGATGTCGCTGGCGCGCTGCTGGAACGCGTACTGGAACAGCCAGTCGACGATATTGACGATGTGTGCGTCGTTGGCGTCCGGCTCCTGGTCGCTGGCGCCGAGGTTGAGCAGCTGTTCGAAATTGCCGAGGGTACTGACTTGCGGGTCGGCGCTGTTCGCCCCGGTGACCGATTTGGCCAGGCGGAAGAATTCGACGCTCAAGCGCTGGATGTCCACCGGGTTGGCCACCACACGCTTGATCGGCAACTTGAGCACGTGGGTCAGGTCAGCCTCCCAGCCACTGACATATGGCTGGGCGCTGGCCACGGTGACCGCCTCGCGGTCGATTGCTACCGCGAGGATCTTGTGGCGCTGGGCGAAGGCATAGGACATCAGCGGGGTCACGGCCGCGACGTTGATTTTCAGTGGGTCGATGCGCAGGTAAGGCTGGCCGGCCTGCCGGGATAGCCACAGGGTCAGGCTCTCGAGGTCCAGCGGTTTGCCGGGACGGCTGAGATCGTCCAGTTGCTGGCTGGCAATGAACTCCAGCGGATGCATCTGGCCAAGGGAGGCGTTGCGGCGGCGGGCATTGAGCGCGTGTTCGGCCGAATCCTGGCTGATAAAACCCTGGGCGACCAGTTCGCGCAGCAGGTCATTGAGATCCAGCCAACGGTCCTGAAAGGCGATTTGAACGGACATACGGGCTCCTTTTGAACGACAGTCGGCAAAGGATAGCCGTGGCCCGGCTGACCGCTGGGCCACTACCCGACGAAGCCGTTTCGGAGTTTTTCAACCCGCCGCTTGAACCGCTTCGGCCCATGTGGAATCAGCTTCTTGCAGCTCCACCGAGCAGACGCTGATCAGGTTACGAAGTTTTTCCGCAATCACTTCCGCGCGGTGCCAGCTCAAACCGTCGATGACGATCTCGATGCTCAGCCAGTCGTCCTGGCGCTGCGCGTTGACCTGTTCCGGCGTGAGCAATTGCAAAGCGAACAGATTGAGAGTGCGACACAGCAGGTCCGGTTCTGCCTCGGCCAGCATTTGATAGCGAACCCGGCAATGGGCGTTGCCGACGTTCCAGACATCGGCGCGGGCAGGTGGGGTGTTCACGGCTTCGAGATACGGCATGGTCTGGCTCCAAAATCATTGGAGAAATGTTTACATCCTGTGCCGGGTATTTCTTCTCTATGATTGGCTGTATTGCAGAAATGAAGAATCAATCAATTCACTTGTTATTCGGTTAGGGGTTTTTTTATGCAAAGCGAACTGGATAGCTACGACCGCAAGATCCTCGCCTTGCTGCAAGAGGATGCTTCGCTTTCCAGCGCACAGATCGCCGAGCAGGTGGGTCTCTCGCAATCGCCGTGCTGGCGGCGGATTCAGCGGATGAAGGAGGAGGGCATCATTCGCGGCCAGGTGACCTTGCTCGACCGCAAGAAAATCGGCCTGAACACGCAGATCTTCGCGGAGGTGAAACTCAATGCCCACGGGCGTTCGAATTTCACCGAATTCACCGAGGCGATTCGCGGCTTTCCGGAGGTGCTGGAGTGTTACGTGCTGATGGGGGCGGTGGATTTCCTACTGCGGATTGTCACGGCGGACATCGAGGCGTATGAGCGCTTCTTCTTCGAGAAGCTGTCGATGGTGCCGGGGATTCAGGAGGTCAATTCGATCGTGGCGTTGTCGGAGATCAAGTCGACGACCAGTTTGCCGGTGGTGCGATAAAGCAAAAAAGATCGCAGCCTGCGGCAGCTCCTACATTCGGATGGAGTACACCCGTAGGAGCTGGCGAAGCCTGCGATCTTTTCGGTATTACAGGCGCAGCAACATCTTCCACGCACGGTTCTGATACACCGCAATCGCCTGTTGCTTGCGCGCATCCAGGACTTCGTCGGTGATCGATTCGTTGGCCAGTTGCGCGAGTTTGTTCAGCTCACCGTACAGGCGATCCATTTCCGGGATCTCCAGTACGTTGCGCGCATGGTGCAGCCAGACCTGGATGCGTTCGATGCGCGGCAGTTGCTCGGCCAGATCTTCCGGTTGTTGCTGGTAGCGCTGCAATTGCAGCGAGTTGGCTTCTTCGCCCAGCAGGCGCGGCAACCAGCTGCCCAGTTGCGCAGCGCCCTGGCGATTGCCACGGGTGTTGCGGTCGGCGGCCCAGGTACGGGCCAGCAACCAGCGCGAGGTGGTCAGGGAGAACAGGCCCCAGCGCGGGTCTTCGAGCTCTTCGAGGAACTGCTCGGGCGCCGCTTTGCGCACGTCTTCATCTTCCAGGCCGGCCTGGACCAGCGGGCGCCAGTCTTCCAGCAAGGCATCGAGGGCGATACGCAGGTCGTGGGTCGACTGACGTGGTGCGGCCTGGCCCAGGCTGCTGATCAGCGCGCGCATTTCCGCGAGGCATTCGACCCAGTCCTGCAACAGGCGCCAGTGACCGTTGAAGCGATACTGCTCGGCCAGACGCTGGCTGCTGCCCAGCAAATGCCAGCTCAGCGCGGCGAACGCGTCGTCCAGCGGCGTTTCGGCGGTGATCTGCGGCGCCGGCAGGCTCAACGAATAGCTGTGGGCGTCGTACAGGCGATAGCCGCGCTCGGCCTTGCTGATGTCGCAGGGCATCAGGGCCAGTTTCTCGGCCAGCTCGGCGGCCAGTTCCAGCAGGGCTGCCGGCTCGCCTTCGCGCAGTTCCAGTTCCAGCTCGCAGATTTCTTCTTTCTGCTTGCCGACCACGACGTGACCCAGATCCAGCGCGGCTTCGATGACCACTTTGGTCTTGCCGCGACCCCAGGCGATTTCCGCGCGTTCGCGCACGAAGTCGGTGGTGAAGATCGGCTTCAGGGTCTTCTTGTCGAGCTCGGCCAGTTCCTCGGGCCAGCATTCGCCGTCGAGTTTCTTCAGGTCGAGCTTGGCCTTGGGCAGGGGCCAGTTGAATTCATTACGCTCGGACAAGCCGGCGACGCTCTGGCCGCGGGTCTTGAGGGTTTGAATCACTTCTTCGCCATCCTTGCGCAGGCGCAGGGCGACTTTGGCCTGGGCCAGGTCGCGCTCGGGCGTGTCGAAGTACTGATTCATCAACTCACGGCGTTCCCAGCCACTTTTGTTGCGTTTTTTCAGTAACGGGTGCTCGCGCAGGGCGGCGAGGGTTTCGCGGCTGACGCGGAGTTTGATTTCGGTTTCTTTCTGCATGGCCGGAAAATCCAGGATCGGGAGCGCAGCCGGGGGAATGTGTGGCTGCCAAGGTCGTGCAGTGTACAGGACTCAAGGTTAGTCCGCGTCGCGACGGTTTATTCCTGCCATCGGTTGGTTCTATGATGGACTTCAATTCGGGTGCCGGGAGTCAGCGATGCCATTGCCGTCGATGAAAGAACAATTCGCTGCGTTGATCGCTGCACCGTCGGTCAGTTGCACCCAACCCAGTCTCGATCAAACCAATCGCCCGGTCATCGATCTGCTGGCGACGTGGCTCGCAGAGCTGGGCTTTACCTGCGAGATCCAGCAGGTCAGCCCCGGCAAGTTCAACTTGCTGGCCAGTTTCGGTTCCGGCCCCGGCGGTCTGGTGCTGGCCGGGCACAGCGACACCGTGCCGTTCGACGGTGCGCTGTGGCAAACCGACCCGCTGAAGCTGACTGAAGTCGACGGTCGCTGGGTCGGCCTGGGCAGTTGCGACATGAAGGGTTTTTTCGCCCTGGCCATCGAGGCGGTCAAGCCGCTGCTCGATCAGCCGTTCAAACAGCCGTTGCTGATTCTCGCCACCTGCGATGAAGAAAGCTCGATGTCCGGCGCCCGCGCGCTGGCCGAAGCGGGGCGACCGCTGGGGCGGGCGGCGGTGATTGGCGAGCCGACCGGGCTCAAGCCGATCCGCATGCACAAAGGCATCATGATGGAGCGCATCGACATCCTGGGGCAGAGCGGTCATTCCTCTGACCCGCGCCTGGGCCATAGCGCCCTGGAAGCCATGCACGATGCCATCGGTGAATTGCGTGGCCTGCGCTTGTTATGGCAGCGCGAATTCCGCAATCCTCAATTCGGCGTGCCGACACCAACGATGAATTTCGGCTGTATCCATGGCGGCGACAACCCCAACCGCATTTGCGGCCAGTGCTCGCTGGAATTCGATTTGCGGCCGTTGCCCGGCATGGACCCCAAGGTCCTGCGCGCCGAGATCCTGCAAAAGCTCAAGCCGGTTGCCGAGCGGCATCAGGTCAAGATCGATTACGCGCCGTTGTTCCCCGAAGTGCCGCCATTCGAGCAGGCCGAGGATGCAGAGTTGGTGCGCCTTGCTGAAAAGCTCACCGGTCATAGCGCCGAAGCAGTGGCGTTCGGCACCGAAGCACCTTATCTTCAGCGCCTTGGCTGCGAAACGCTGGTGCTTGGCCCGGGTGATATCGCCTGTGCCCACCAACCGGGGGAATACCTCGAAATGTCACGTTTGCAGCCTACGGTGCATCTATTAAGACAACTGATCGAACACTATTGCCTGACACCGGCGCCGTTCGTATAAAGGGCGGGCATTTAAATTGCCGGTACCCCAACCCGTATTCATGAGGAGAGCGCGCGTGTCGCCAAGCCTGTTCCGACGATAACCATCAGCCCGCTGTGCGTTTTCAGTTTCGCCCTTTTTTCGGCTGCTATTTATTACAGGCCCAGGTTCATGCCCGAATACGTCAATTGGCTTCGTCACGCTTCGCCTTACATCAACGCCCACCGCGATTGCACCTTTGTCGTCATGCTGCCCGGCGACGGCGTTGAACACCCGAACTTCGGCAATATCGTCCACGACCTGGTGCTGTTGCACAGCCTGGGTGTGCGTCTGGTGCTGGTTCACGGTTCCCGGCCGCAAATCGAAGCGCGCCTGGCGGCCCGTGGCCTGATCCCGCATTACCACCACGGCATGCGCATCACCGATGCCGCGACCCTGGAGTGCGTGATCGACGCGGTTGGCCAGTTGCGCATTGCCATTGAAGCTCGCCTGTCGATGGACATGGCTTCGTCACCGATGCAGGGCTCACGCCTGCGGGTGGCCAGCGGCAACCTGGTGACGGCACGCCCGATCGGCGTGCTCGAAGGCGTCGACTATCACCACACCGGCGAAGTGCGCCGGGTCGACCGCAAGGGCATCAACCGTCTGCTGGACGAGCGCTCCATCGTGTTGCTGTCGCCGCTGGGCTATTCGCCGACCGGGGAGATTTTCAACCTCGCTTGCGAAGACGTCGCCACGCGCGCGGCCATCGATCTGGGCGCGGACAAGCTGCTGCTGTTCGGCGCTGACCTGGGCCTGATCGACGAACACGGGCGCCTGGTGCGCGAACTGCGTCCACAGCAAGTGCCAGCGCATCTGCAACGGCTGGGCAGCAACTATCAGGCAGAATTGCTCGATGCCGCGGCCGAAGCTTGCCGTGGCGGCGTGGCTCGTAGCCATATCGTCAGTTACGCCGAAGACGGTGCACTTTTGACTGAGCTGTTCACCCGCGACGGTGGCGGCACCCTGGTCGCCCAGGAACAGTTCGAAGTGGTGCGCGAAGCGGCCATTGAAGACGTCGGTGGTTTGCTGGACTTGATCAGTCCGCTGGAAGAGCAGGGCATCCTGGTGCGCCGTTCCCGTGAGGTGCTGGAGCGCGAAATCGAGCAGTTCAGTGTGGTTGAACGCGAAGGAATGATCATCGCCTGTGCGGCGCTGTACCAAATCGCCGATTCGGACGCGGGCGAGCTGGCGTGCCTGGCGGTGAATCCGGAGTACCGCCATGGCGGTCGCGGCGATGAGCTGCTGGAACGCATTGAAAACCGCGCGCGGGCTCAGGGGTTGAAAACCTTGTTCGTCCTCACCACGCGCACCGCGCACTGGTTCCGCGAACGTGGCTTTGAACCCAGCAGCGTCGACCGGCTACCGTCGGCGCGGGCGTCGCTGTACAACTATCAGCGTAATTCGAAGATCTTCGAAAAAGCCCTTTGATGTTTTAGCTGTGAGTTTCTTTGTGGCGATGCGGCGTTCCGACAAACCCCCTCGCCAATCGCTTTGGCCGTGTCGCTATCCAGCAGCGCAGCGCTCTGTTGCGCCCTGGCATCCGGAAAAGCGGAACCGGCCACGACCTCCGGATGTTTTTCGGCGTAATCCTTGCGCGTCACCCAGACCTCAAAGTGAAAGAAAATGCGAACGATACACAAACTGTAACAATTGGTCCGGATAGTGCGCGTTTGGACGTCATGGGACCGCCTTTCGGTATAAGATTTGTTTCCAAATTGCGTCAGAAACTAATCGATCTAAAAAATCAAAAATAAATACCGATTAGGAATTGGCTTATGTGCCAAACCTTCTATTCTGGGATGGTTGGGGAGTGGGGAGCTAAATTCCTAAACGGTATTGGAAAAGAATCGGGTAATTCTTTTCAGGTTCATGACGAATTCATGACCCTGCAGGGACCAAAAAACCGGGGGATTAGACTATGGTCGTAGACACACATGGTTACGATTGACTTGTGGGTCACGGTCTGGCGCTAATCGCACATCTTAGGATTTCGGGCGTCGACTCGAGACCAGGAATACAAGAATTAGAATCGAGAGGAGCTACACAATGAACAAGTCCACCTTGGCTCTGGCCGTGGCCGTAGGGGTTTTGGCGCAGCAGGCAGGCGCCGCCGGTTTCCTGGAAGACAGCAAGGCTTCCATCAGCTCTCGCACCATGTATTACGACGCCGATATGCGTGAAGGTGCGAGCACTCCTGCCAACCGTCAGCGCGAAACCGCTGAGGGTCTGAAGTTCGATTACCTGTCCGGTTTCACCCAAGGTACCGTAGGTTTTGGTATCGACGCCCAGGCTCTGGTGGGTATCCACCTGGATGGCGGCAAGGGGCATCACCCGATAGGTAACAGCAACTCATTCTTCCCTAGCGATGGCAATGAGGCGGCCAACGAGTGGAGCCGTCTGGATGGCAACGTCAAGGCTCGCTTCTCGAAGACCGAAGCCCACCTGGGTGGCGCTCTGGCACCTAACCTGCCGATCCTGATCGCGAACGACAGCCGTGTGCTGCCGCAGACCTTTGAAGGTGGCACCATCACCTCCAAAGAAATCGACAACGTGACCTTCAACTTGGGTCAACTGGAGCACGCGTCGGGTCGCGCCTCCTCGAACTCCACTGGCCTGTCTGTGGCTGGCGCTACTCAGGACAGCAACAAATTCCAATACGCCGGTGCTGACTGGAAGGTCACCAAAGACCTCTTGCTGCAGTACTACTATGCGAACCTGGAAGACTTCTACAAGCAGAACTTCCTCGGCCTGGTGCACGTCTACCCGATCGCGGCCAATCAGTCGTTCAAGACCGATATCCGTTATTTCGATAGCAGCTCCGACGGCAAGAACGGCGATCCGGGTTTCCGTTTCAACAACAACAACGGTTTCGCCAAGACCCCGGGTGAGGTCGATAACAAGACCTGGAGCGCCATGTTCACCTATACCCTGGGTGGCAACGCGTTCCTGCTCGGGCATCAGCGTGTCAGCGATGACGGCGGCTTCGTTTTCTTGAACCAAGGCAGTCTTATTGATAGCAACGGTCGTCAAGAAGGTGCCGGCGGCGCGAGCTTCTACTCGTTTACCGACGCCACGGTTGGCAGCTTTATCCGTGCCGGTGAAAACACCACGTTCGGTCAGTACTCCTATGACTTCGCCTCCCTGGGTGTACCAGGCTTGAAAGCTTCGATTGCTTACTTGAATGGCCAGGACATCAAGGCTACCAGCGGTGTTGGTAAAGACCTGAGTGAACACGAGACCGACGCGCGTATTGATTACGTGATTCAAACGGGCGCACTGAAAGGGTTTGGTACGACGCTGCGTCACGGTACCTACCGTGGCAACACCAGCACCCTCGATCAAGACCAGACCCGTCTGATCTTCAACTACACCTACAGCTTCATGTAATAGCCGTAAGAAAAGAGCCCCGTCGATTGGCGGGGTTTTTTTTCGCGTCGAATTTCATATTCCATAAGAAAAGGTTCTATTTCTTTTTTATTCTTTTTAGTTTTTTAATCCGCACCTTAAAGTGCACCTGTCCGACACTCATCCATGAGCTCGGATTTGGCATTTTCCTCCCTCGACAATTGATCAGTTACAGGAATTGGCCTCGCTGCCGATACCTCGGATCTGTTGTGGGAAGTCATATTCCAAAACGGCATTAAAAACCGCTAAAAAATTCTTTTGGCTTTAAGGCCATGTATCCTGCGGCCCGCCAAACGACCGGCCTAGACGGTTTGCCGCGAATTTATGCATTCAGGATCCCGGGCAATCGATTCGGGACCAGGAACATCAGAACTAGAAACGAGAGGAGCGAAACATGAACAAGTCCACCTTGGCCATGGCTGTGGCCGTCGGGGCATTGGCCCAGCAGGCAAACGCCGCGGGTTTTATCGAAGATAGCAAGGCAACACTGGGGCTGCGTAACTTCTACATCAACACCGATTACCGTGACGGCACTGGCCCGAACAAAAACGAAGAGTGGGGCCAAGGCTTCGACCTGCGTTTCATCTCCGGTTACACCCAAGGCACCGTCGGCTTCGGTATCGATGCGATCGGCCTGTTGGGCGTCAAGCTGGATTCGGGCGGCGGTACCAACGGCGCCACGGCGACCTCTTACGGTGGCACGGTTTTCCCGAGCAAAGCCAACGGCGAGGCAGTTGATGATTTCTCCAGCCTGGGCCTGACTGCCAAAGCCAAGGTTTCCCAGACCGAACTGAAGCTGGGCACCCTGCAGCCAAAACTGCCGGTGATCGTGACCAACGACGGCCGCCTGCTGCCGCAAACCTGGCAGGGTGGCCAGATCACATCCGGCGACATCAAGGATCTGACCCTGGTCGGTGGCCAGATCGAAGCCGTTAAAGGCCGTAACTCCAGCAACAATGAGCAGATGTCGATTTCGGGCGCGAACTCTCGCGGCACCAAATTCCGCGACAGCAACAAGTTCATCTATGCCGGTGGCGACTACAAGATCACCAAGGACCTGACGGCCCAGTACTACTACGGCAACCTGGAGGAGTTCTACAAGCAACACTTCCTGGGTCTGGTGCATAACTGGGCCATCGGCCCTGGCGTGTTGAAGTCAGACTTCCGTTATTTCAACAGCTCCGACGACGGTGCCAACGGTCACGACCCTCTGTTCTTCACCACTGGCAATTACAGCGGTGCAGCCAACGGTAAAGGCAAGGTCGACAACAACCTGTACAGCGGCCTGTTCCTGTACTCCGTTGCCGGTCACACCTTCGGCGCCGGTTACCAGGTCAGCAACGGCGACAGCGACTTCCCTTGGCTGAACCAGGGCGACGGATCGTCGGCCTACATCATCACCGACTCGCAAATCCAGAAGTTCGGCCGTGCCGGCGAGAAAACCTGGCAGGCACGCTACGCGTATGACTTCGCCAAGGTCGGCGTACCTGGCCTGACGGCGGGCCTGGTGTACCTGCATGGCGACAATATCGATACCGTTAACGCCAAGGGTGGCGAGGCGGCCAATGGTGCCTCCGAGTGGGAGCGCGATCTGAGCGTGGCTTACGTCGTTCAGGAAGGTCCGCTGAAGAACCTGGGCCTGGCGTGGAAAAACGCTACCTGGCGCACCGACCTGCCGAACACCCGTTCGCAGGACGAAAACCGTGTGATCCTCAGCTACTCGATCCCGCTGTTGTAATAGCGCTCGCGTAATCGAGACAAAAAAAGCCCCGCCCGGTATTACACCGGGCGGGGCTTTTACATTTTCAAGACGGGTTCACCCCCGTAATCCCGCCTTGAAGTTCCCTCTTTGCAGCAACTCAAGGCCTTCTCGAACCTCGTGGCCGATGTTCGGCGGGTTGTGCGTGCACGTCCAGTGAACAGATCTTTAATATTTCTTTATGATCTAAATAAATCGATATTTATTCTTTTTAATAGATAAAAAACACAGGCACAGTTGAACCCATCTAGCACTCACAAGGAGCAGCACCATGGGCCTCAGACTTGGCGATATCGCCCCCGATTTCGAACAGAACTCCAGCGCCGGCATCATCCGTTTTCATCAGTGGCTGGGCGATAGCTGGGGCGTGCTGTTTTCCCATCCGGCGGATTTCACGCCAGTGTGCACCACCGAGCTGGGCTTCACCGCCAGGCTCAAGGATGAATTCACCCAGCGTGGCGTCAAGGCTATCGCCTTGTCGGTGGATCCGGTGGAGTCGCACCACAAGTGGATCGAGGACATCAACGAAACCCAGGATACCGTGGTCAACTTTCCGATCCTGGATGACGCCGACCGCAAGGTCTCGGATCTCTATGACCTGATCCACCCCAACGCCAACGACACCCTGACCGTGCGCTCGCTGTTTGTGATCGACCCGAACAAAAAGGTCCGGCTGACGATTACCTACCCGGCGAGCACCGGCCGCAACTTCAATGAAATCCTGCGGGTGATCGACTCGCTGCAACTCACCGACAACTACAAGGTGGCCACACCGGCCAACTGGCAGGACGGTGATGAAGTGGTGATCGTGCCGTCGCTCAAGGATGAGGATGAAATCAGGCAGCGCTTTCCCAAGGGGTATCGGGCCGTTAAACCGTATTTGCGTCTGACGCCGCAGCCGAATCGGTAAGTCTTCAGCATTTTCGGCGCAGCTGATGCCGCCATCGCGAGCAAGCTCGCTCCCACAGTTGACCGCGTACCCCCTGTGGGAGCGAGCTTGCTCGCGATAGCGGCGGATCAGGCGCAACAGAATTCAAGATGTGTACCCACAAAGCAGGGGATTTTCAGGCCGTTTCGACGGCCTGTTTTTTTGCCTGGAGAATACGAATCTATATATCTCTTAAACGAATAACCAAATGAATAAATATGATTTATGGATATATAAATCAGCTGTTAAGGTCACTCCATCGAAGCGAGATCGCAAGCCGCGAATCGCCAACACCGTGCAAGGAATCGTCTGAATGTTGGTCGTCTCACTCGGTGGCAGTCCCAGTCAGCGCTCTCGTTCCGGGGTGCTGCTGGATCGCTCCCAGCGTTGGTTACAAGGGCAGGGCGTGGAAGTGGTGAGTTACCAGGTACGGGACTTCCCGGCCGAGGACTTGCTGCACGCACGCTTCGACAGCCCCAAGGTGATCGACTTGCTGCAACAGATTGAAAGCGCCGATGGCCTGCTGATCGCCACACCGGTTTACAAGGCATCGTTTTCCGGAGCACTGAAAGTCGTGCTGGATCTGCTGCCCGAACGCGCCTTGAGCCACAAGGTGGTTCTGCCGATGGCCACTGGCGGCAGCATCGCCCACATGCTGGCGGTGGATTACGCACTCAAGCCGGTGCTGTCGGCATTGAAGGCCCAGGAAATGCTGCAAGGGATTTTCGCCGTCGACAGCCAGATCGCCTACGGCGAAGGCAGCGCCCTGGCGCAGTTGGCGCCGGAGCTGGAACAACGACTGAATGAATCGCTGGAGCTGTTTTTCAGCGCCATGGCGCGACGGCCCAAGCCGCTTGATCCGAACCTGTTGAATGATCGTTTGTTGAGTGCTCGCTGGAGCATTTGAGCCTCACCGAAAAATTGAAGTACTGGCCTTACTCGCCCGCCAACGGGCAAGCAGGTGCAGCCAAAACCCAACTGCAAAAAGGAGAGCGCCATGCGCCCTGTCATTTTGCGTCGTGGTCTGGTCGCTCTGTTTGCTGCGGCTGTCACCTTCGGCGCCATTACTCAAGCTCAGGCCGAGACCTTACGAATCGGCTATCAAAAGTACGGCACCCTGGTGCTACTCAAAGCCAAAGGCACCCTGGAAAAGCGTCTCGCCGCCCAAGGCGTGGACGTGCAATGGACTGAATTCCCCGGTGGCCCGCAACTGCTTGAAGGCCTGAACGTCGGCTCCATCGACTTCGGTGTTACCGGTGAGACTCCGCCCGTGTTCGCTCAAGCGGCCGGCGCCGATTTGCTCTATGTCGCCTATGAGCCGCCAGCGCCGCACAGCGAAGCGATCCTGGTGCCGAAGGACTCGGCGATCAAGTCGGTGGCGGATCTCAAGGGCAAGAAAGTCGTGCTCAACAAGGGCTCCAATGTGCACTACCTGCTGGTGCGTGCACTGGAAGACGCCGGCCTCAAATACACCGACATCCAGACCGTATTCCTGCCACCGGCCGATGCCCGCGCCGCGTTCGAGCGTGGCAGCGTCGACGCCTGGGTGATCTGGGACCCGTACCAGGCTGCCGCCGAACAACAGCTGCAAGCGCGCACCCTGCGCGATGGCCAGGGCATCGTCGACAACCATCAGTTCTACCTGGCGACCAAGCCTTATGCGCAGAAGAATCCCGAGGTAATCAAGACCCTGGTGGAAGAAGTGCGCGCGGTTGGCGAGTGGTCCAAGGCTAACCCGCAAGAGGTGACCCAACAGGTTTCACCGCTGCTCGGCCTGCCTGCCGACATCACCCTGACCTCGGTGAAACGCCAGGGCTATGGCGCGCTGTTCCTCACCCCGGAAGTGGTCGCCGCACAGCAGAAAATCGCCGACAGCTTCTACCAGCTCAAGCTGATTCCCAAGCAGTTGAGCATCAAAGACGTGATCTGGACGCCGCCGGCTGCCGTTGCCAAAGCCCAATAAATCGATTCCCCAAGGAGACCACTCCATGAGCCTCAATATTTTCTGGTTCCTGCCTACCCACGGCGACGGCCATTACCTTGGCACCGCTGAAGGCGCACGTGCCGTCGATCATGGTTACCTGCAACAAGTCGCACAGGCAGCGGATCGCCTGGGGTTTGGCGGGGTACTGATCCCTACCGGTCGTTCCTGCGAAGACTCGTGGCTGGTGGCGGCGTCGCTGATTCCGGTGACCCAGCGCTTGAAGTTCCTTGTCGCCCTGCGCCCCGGGATCATTTCCCCGACGGTGGCGGCGCGTCAGGCCGCGACCCTGGATCGGCTGTCTGGTGGTCGTGCGCTGTTCAACCTGGTGACGGGCGGTGATCCGGAAGAGTTGGCGGGCGACGGTCTGTTCCTCAGCCACGAAGAACGCTACCAGGCCTCGGTGGAGTTCACCCGTATATGGCGTCGGGTGCTGGAAGGCGAAACCGTCGATTACGATGGTCAGCACATCAGCGTGAAAGGCGCGAAATTGCTCTATCCACCGATCCAGCAACCGCGTCCGCCACTGTACTTCGGCGGCTCTTCGGATGCCGCGCAAGACCTGGCCGCCGAACAGGTGGAAATGGTCCTGACCTGGGGTGAGCCACCGGCCGCTGTGGCGGAAAAAATCCAACAGGTCCGCGCCAAAGCCGCCAAGCTTGGCCGCACCGTGCGCTTCGGCATTCGTTTACATGTCATCGTTCGCGAAACCAATGAAGATGCATGGAACGCCGCGGATCGGCTGATCTCCCATCTCGACGACGAGACCATCGCTCGTGCCCAGGCCTCGCTGGCGCGTTTCGATTCGGTCGGTCAGCAACGCATGGCCGCGTTGCATGGCGGCAGCCGCGACAACCTGGAAGTCAGCCCGAACCTGTGGGCCGGCGTCGGCCTGGTGCGCGGCGGTGCCGGTACGGCGCTGGTGGGCGATGGTCCAACCGTGGCCGCCCGCGTGAAGGAGTACGCGGACCTCGGCATCGATACCTTCATCTTCTCCGGTTATCCACACCTGGAAGAGTCGTACCGGGTGGCCGAACTGCTGTTCCCACACCTCGATATCGAACGTCCCGAGCTGCCGAAAAGTGCCGGCTACGTCAGCCCGTTCGGCGAGATGGTCGCCAACGACATTCTGCCCAAAGCCGCGTCCCAGAGCTGAGGCGCGGTCATGAAGAAAATCATCCACAGCCTGGCGCCCTGGGCATTGCCGGTGTTGCTGCTGGCGGTGTGGCAGTTGAGTGTGTCGGCGGGCTGGTTGTCGACACGGATCCTGCCGGCACCGATCGCCGTGATCGAAGCCGGCGTGAACCTGGTGCGCAGCGGCGAAATCTGGACACACTTGGCCATCAGCGGCTGGCGTGCCGCGCTGGGTTTCACCATTGGCGGCGGCATCGGTTTGACCCTGGGCTTTATCACCGGCCTGTCGAAGTGGGGCGAGCGTCTGCTCGACAGTTCGGTGCAGATGATCCGCAATGTGCCGCACCTGGCGCTGATTCCGCTGGTGATTCTTTGGTTCGGTATCGACGAGTCGGCGAAGATTTTCCTGGTGGCGCTGGGCACGTTGTTCCCGATTTACCTCAATACCTATCACGGCATCCGCAACGTCGACCCGGCGCTGGTGGAGATGTCGCGCAGTTATGGCTTGTCCGGTTTCGGTCTGTTCTGGCAGGTGATTCTGCCGGGGGCGCTGCCTTCGATTCTGGTCGGCGTGCGCTTTGCCCTGGGTTTTATGTGGCTGACGTTGATCGTGGCGGAAACCATTTCCGCGAGTTCCGGCATCGGCTATCTGGCCATGAATGCCCGGGAGTTTTTGCAGACTGACGTGGTGGTGCTGGCGATTCTGTTGTACGCGGTGCTCGGCAAACTGGCCGACCTCGCGGCCCGTGGACTTGAGCGTGTGTGGCTGCGCTGGCACCCGGCGTATCAGGCTGCCAAGGGAGGTGCAGCATGATCGCGGAACAACCTCCACGCCTGCTGCGCGGGATTCCGCTGGCGGTGCGCAAGCTGCAAAAAACCTTTGGCTCGCGACAGGTGCTGCGCGAGATCGACCTGCACATTCCGGCGGGCCAGTTTGTCGCTGTAGTGGGCCGCAGTGGTTGCGGTAAAAGTACCTTGCTGCGCTTGCTCGCTGGCCTCGATCAACCCACGGGCGGTGAGTTGCTCGCCGGTGCTGCGCCCTTGAGTGAGGCACGGGAAGACACGCGGTTGATGTTCCAGGAGGCGCGTTTGCTGCCTTGGAAAAAGATCATCGACAACGTCGGTCTGGGCCTCAAGGGCAACTGGCGGCCGCAGGCGCTTGAAGCTTTGGAAGCGGTGGGCCTGGCCGATCGCGCCCACGAGTGGCCTGCAGCGCTGTCCGGTGGACAGAAGCAACGCGTGGCTTTGGCCCGTGCGTTGATTCATCAGCCGCGCCTGCTGTTGCTCGACGAACCCTTGGGTGCGCTGGATGCCCTGACCCGAATTGAAATGCAGCAACTGATCGAACGGCTCTGGCAACAGCATGGCTTCACGGTGTTGCTGGTGACCCATGACGTCAGTGAAGCCGTGGCGATTGCCGATCGGGTGATCCTGATCGAAGACGGCGAAGTCGGCCTCGACTTGCACGTGGAACTGCCGCGCCCCCGGGTCCGTGGATCCCATCGGCTGGCGGTGCTGGAAACCGAAGTCCTCAATCGCGTGCTGGCGCTGCCCGGCCAGCCGCCGGAACCGGAACCTGTTTCACCCTTGCCCACGCAATTGCGCTGGGCTCAATAACTCAAGTCTTACCCAACGACAGGAATCAACATCATGACGATCAAGGCCATCAACGTTCGCAACCAGTTCAAAGGCTCCATCAAGGAAATCGTCCTCGGCGACGTGCTCTCGGAAATCGACGTGCAAACCGCGTCCGGCATCGTCACTTCGGTGATCACCACACGCTCGGTGAAAGAGCTGGAACTGGCGGTCGGCAGTGAAGTGATTGCGTTTGTGAAATCCACCGAGGTGTCGATCGCCAAGTTGTAAGCCGTATGCGTAAACAACAACCCCGGACGGTTTTAGCCCTTCGGGGTTTTTGTTGGCCTTGCTGGCGGTGGTAGAGTCCGGTGTGGATTTTTTTCGCAGCAAGGATTGGCGACAAGGAGATCAAAGATGACAGTCAGGATTTCGGATTACATTCATGGTGTGGCCCTCTCGAAGCTTGCCCGATGGGCCGACCTGACGCCCTGGGAGCTGGTGAGCAATGCCCCCGAGCGTGTGCGCGAGCTACTCAAGCAGTTGCCGGATGATGATTACCAGGTATTGGATGATATTGCCGTCCACCGCACGGCGCAGGTCGAAGAGGGCGCCATTCTCAAGGCGCCGCTGATCATTGGCGCTGGCTGTTTTATCGCCGCCGGTGCTTATCTGCGTGGTGGTTGTTGGCTGGATGAGCATTGCATCATCGGCCCCGGCGCCGAGCTCAAGTCTTCCTTCGTGTTCGGCGGCAGCAAACTGGCGCACTTCAATTTTGTCGGTGATTCGGTATTGGGTGCCGGAGTCAATCTGGAAGCGGGCAGCATCGTTGCCAACTATCGCAACGAGCGTGCTGACAAAGCTGTGAACGTGCGGGTCGATGATGTGCTGGTGCCGACCGGTTGCGACAAGTTTGGCGCGCTGCTGGGCGACGGATCGCGGCTCGGTGCCAACGCGGTCGTCGCACCAGGCGGGTTGTTGCGACCAGGAACAGTGATTCGACGCCTGGCACTTTACGATTGCGAAGTGATTTAGTGCATCAGTCGCCGAGGGTGCGCTTGGGCAGGTAAGGCGGCAGGTACAACCCCAGGTAAGCATCAAACACCCGCATTCCTTCCTCGGCCATGCGCGGCGTGATCTGTCCGTGCTGTTGCACTGAGCGCGCATACACCCGGTCACCCAGCTCCATGGCCAGGGCAAACACATCGACATCGTCGGGAAGCTTCGGCAGCTCGAAGTGATGATCGAAGAGTTTGTGCATCAGGTCGCCCAGTTCGATGTCGTGCTGGCGGTCGGCCTGGGTGACTTCGGTCAGGCCATGCTGGGCCAGAATGAGTTGGCGGGCGGCAGCGTCCTCTGCGTAGATGTCGAGCATGCGTTGTTCCACCAGTCGCGACAGATCGCGCCAGCCGTTCAAGGCAGGATGATCGATAGGGGCTTGCAGGCAGGCGCGGAAGGCGGCGTGGACATCGGCGGTCAGGGCTTCGAGCAGGGCAGGCACGCTGGCGAAGAAGTGGTAGACCGAGGAGGGCGGAATCTCCGCGCGCTCGGCGACACTATAGATCGACAGGCTGGCCACGCCCTCGGCAGCCAGCAGCGTACGGGCCGCATCGAGTATCGAATCGATCCGGGTCTGGCTGCGTGCGCGGGGTTTGCGGGGGGTGGCTACGCGTGTCATTGGAGTCTCCTGCGGGGCAGCGGGCATTGTACGAGTCGGGTTGTGTGTTGTCTTCTCGGCCGCCTTCGCGATCCGCCGAAGGCGGCCATAAAAAAACGCCGCAGGCTATGAGGCCGGCGGCGTTTCTTCGCTACTGCAACCGATTAAACGGTATGCAGGTACCAGTTGTACTCGAGGTCGGAGATGGAGTGTTCGAACTCCTCCAGCTCGCTCTCTTTACAGGCCACGAAGATATCGATGTATTTCGGATCGATGTACTTGGCCATGACTTCGCTATCGTCCAGCTCGCGCAGTGCATCACGCAGGTTGTTCGGCAGGCTCTGCTCGTTCTGCTCGTAGCTGTTGCCTTCGACCGGAGCGCCAGGCTCGATCTTGTTGACCAGGCCGTGGTGCACGCCCGCCAGGACCGAAGCCATCAGCAGGTAAGGGTTGGCATCGGCGCCGGCCACGCGGTGTTCGATGCGCACGGCATCGGCGGAACCGGTCGGTACTCGAATCGCCACAGTGCGGTTATCCAGGCCCCAGCACGGCGAGTTCGGCACGTAGAACTGTGCGCCGAAACGACGGTACGAGTTGACGTTCGGGCAGAGGAACGCCATCTGCGCCGGTAGGGTCTCGAGCACACCGCCGATCGCGTGACGCAGTGCGGCGTTCTGCTCGGGATCCTCACTGGCAAAAATATTCTTGCCGTCTTTGTCGAGAATCGAGATGTGGACGTGCAGACCATTACCCGCCTGGCCCGGGTAAGGCTTGGCCATGAAGGTGGTGTCCATTTCATGGTCGTAGGCGATGTTCTTGATCAGTCGCTTGAGCAGGACCGCGTAGTCGCAGGCCTTGATCGGGTCAGCCACGTGGTGCAGGTTCACTTCGAACTGCGCCGGGGCACTTTCCTTGACGATGGCGTCGGCCGGAATCCCTTGCTCTTTTGCACCTTCCAGAATGTCCTGGAGGCAGTCGACGTATTCGTCGAGGTCGTCGATCAGGTAGACCTGAGTCGAGTGCGGACGTTTGCCGGAAACCGGCGAGCGAGGTGGTTGCGGACGACCGTTCACGTTCTCCTGGTCGATCAGGTAGAACTCCAGTTCGAACGCGGCGCAGATGGTCAGGCCCATTTCGTCGAACTTGCGTACCACATTGGCCAGCACTTCACGCGGGTCGGCGAAAAATGGCTCGCCTTCGAGTTCGTGCATGGTCATTAACAGTTGCGCGGTCGGGCGCTTCTGCCATGGCTCGTTGCATAGGGTATCGGGGATTGGATAGCAGATTCGGTCAGCATCACCGATGTCCAGGCCCAGGCCGGTGCTTTCCACCGTCGAGCCATTGATATCCAGAGCAAATAGAGAGGCCGGCAGGTTGATGCCTTTCTCGTAAACCTTGTGGAGGCTGGTGCGTTCGATGCGCTTGCCGCGCACCACACCATTCATATCCGCAATCAGAAGGTCAACGTACAGAACCTCAGGATGTTCCTTAAGGAACGCGTTCGCTTCGTTAAGCTGAACGGCACGCGGGGGTACCGACATGATGCAACACCTTTGTTGTTAAAAATATCAATCATTGATCTTTTCGGATTCCAGTCAACCCGAATGGCATGCCGAAGTCAAGCGAGGCCTTTTTTGCCCTAAAAAAGCGCTCGTGGGGCTTTTTTGAGGCGCTTTTTGGCGTTTTTATGCCCTTGGCCCCTGTGGCGCCCGCAGGCTTGAGCGGGCCGTGTTGTATTTTTTACGGGGGTGTTGTGTAAAAAAATGAACAAGGCTAAGCTCGAATCAAACCCATAACAGCAATAATACCGGGGTGCTTCATGTCTCGCCTGCCGATAATCGGCGTCACCGACTGCTCAAGACAGGTCGGTCGGCATGTTTGTCACATCAGTGATGACACGCCCGTCCGTTCCGTGGCCTCAGCGGTACCGGTGATCCTCCCATCCGTGACGGTTCAACCGTCCCCGTCCGTTATTCTGGACGGTCGCGATGGCACCCCCATTACGGTTACTCCATTCAATATAGAACCGATTCACAATAGCGGCCTGACCATCGTTCAGGGCTCCGCTCGCGATTCAGCACGCCCGGCCTCTGCAGCCGTGTTGGCAAGCACGATAATCTGCCGCGCAAACGCTCTACAACGCGACGCCGATGCGTCAAACAACGCCTGACCTTAAAAGGGTCAGACAACTCAAGCCTAGAGGCATTTATGAGTAACAACCTCGACCAGCTCACCGATTGGTTGAAAAACCACAAGATCACAGAAGTCGAATGCATGATCGCCGACTTGACCGGGATTACCCGGGGCAAGATTTCGCCGACCAACAAATTCATCGCCGAAAAGGGCATGCGCCTGCCAGAGAGCGTGCTGTTGCAGACCGTGACCGGCGATTACGTCGAAGACGACATCTATTACGAACTGCTCGACCCGGCCGACATCGACATGATCTGCCGTCCCGACCAGAGTGCGGTGTACCTGGTGCCATGGGCCATCGAGCCGACCGCCATCGTCATCCACGATACCTACGACAAGCAAGGCAACCCGATCGAGCTGTCGCCGCGCAACGTGCTCAAGAAAGTCCTGAAACTCTATACCGACAAAGGCTGGCAGCCGATTGTGGCGCCGGAAATGGAGTTCTACCTGACCAAGCGCAGTGACGACCCGGACTACCCGTTGCAGCCGCCGGTCGGTCGCTCCGGTCGCCCGGAAACCGGTCGTCAGTCGTTCTCCATTGAAGCGGCGAACGAGTTCGATCCGCTGTTCGAAGACGTCTACGACTGGTGTGAACTGCAGGACCTTGACCTCGATACGCTGATCCACGAGGACGGCACGGCGCAGATGGAAATCAACTTCCGTCACGGCGATGCCCTGTCCCTGGCCGACCAGATCCTGGTGTTCAAGCGCACCATGCGCGAGGCCGCGCTCAAGCACAACGTCGCCGCGACCTTCATGGCCAAGCCGATGACCGGCGAGCCGGGCAGTGCCATGCACTTGCACCAGAGCATCATCGACATCGAGACCGGCAAGAACATCTTCTCCAATGAAGACGGGACCATGAGCCAGCTGTTCCTGCACCACATCGGTGGCTTGCAGAAGCTCATTCCCGAGCTGTTGCCGCTGTTCGCTCCCAACGTCAACTCGTTCCGCCGCTTCCTGCCGGACACCTCGGCGCCGGTGAACGTGGAGTGGGGCGAAGAAAACCGCACGGTGGGCCTGCGGGTGCCGGATGCGGGGCCACAAAATCGTCGGGTGGAAAACCGCCTGCCAGGCGCCGATGCCAACCCGTACCTGGCGATTGCCGCGAGCCTGCTCTGCGGTTACATCGGCATGGTCGAAGGCCTGAACCCGAGTGCGCCGGTGGTGGGACGTGGCTATGAACGCCGCAACCTGCGCCTGCCGCTGACCATCGAAGACGCGCTGGAACGCATGGAAAACAGCGCGATCGTCGAGCGTTACCTGGGCAAAAATTTCATCACTGGCTACGTCGCGGTCAAGCGGGCCGAGCATGAAAACTTCAAGCGCGTGATCAGTTCGTGGGAAAGGGAATTCCTGCTCTTTGCCGTCTGATACGTCGGGCGCCGCCGCTACCTGGCGGCGCTTTCACCTGATTTTTTTAGGAGATTCGTATGACCAGCAACAATCCGCAAACCCGTGAATGGCAAACCTTGAGCAATGATCACCACCTGGCTCCGTTCAGCGACTTCAAGCAGCTGAAAGAGAAAGGCCCGCGGATCATTACCAACGCCAAGGGCGTTTACCTCTGGGACAGCGAAGGCAACAAGATTCTCGACGGTATGGCCGGCCTGTGGTGTGTCGCGATTGGTTATGGTCGCGATGAACTGGCCGATGCTGCCAGCAAACAGATGCGCGAGCTGCCTTACTACAACCTGTTCTTCCAGACCGCGCATCCACCGGTACTGGAGCTGGCCAAGGCTATCGCCGACATCGCGCCGCAAGGCATGAACCACGTGTTCTTCACTGGTTCCGGTTCCGAAGGCAACGACACCATGCTGCGTATGGTTCGTCACTACTGGGCGATCAAGGGCCAGCCGAAAAAGAAAGTCATCATCAGCCGCAAGAACGGTTACCACGGTTCTACTGTGGCCGGCGCAAGCCTGGGCGGCATGACGTACATGCACGAGCAGGGCGACTTGCCGATCCCGGGCATCGTTCACATTGCCCAGCCGTACTGGTTCGCCGAAGGCGGCGACATGACTCCGGAAGAGTTCGGTGTATGGGCGGCCAACCAGCTGGAAGAAAAGATTCTGGAAGTCGGCGTCGACAACGTCGGTGCCTTTATTGCCGAGCCGATCCAGGGCGCCGGCGGCGTGATCATTCCGCCAGACACCTACTGGCCGCGCATCAAGGAAATCCTCGCCAAGTACGACATCCTGTTCGTGGCTGACGAAGTGATTTGCGGTTTCGGCCGTACCGGCGAGTGGTTCGGTTCCGATTTCTACGGCCTCAAGCCAGACATGATGACCATCGCCAAAGGCCTGACCTCGGGCTACATCCCGATGGGTGGCCTGATCGTGCGCGATGAAGTGGTGGACGTGCTCAACGAGGGCGGCGACTTCAACCACGGTTTCACCTACTCCGGGCACCCGGTGGCGGCGGCTGTGGGGCTGGAAAACATCCGTATCCTGCGCGACGAAAAAATTGTCGAGCGTGTGAAGGCAGAAACGGCACCGTATTTGCAAAAGCGTCTGCGGGAACTGAACGATCACCCGCTGGTGGGTGAAGTTCGTGGGGTCGGGCTGTTGGGGGCCATCGAACTGGTCCAGGACAAGGCCACTCGCAAGCGTTACGAGGGCAAGGGCGTCGGCATGATCTGCCGTCAGTTCTGCTTCGACAATGGCCTGATCATGCGCGCAGTCGGCGACACCATGATCATCGCTCCGCCACTGGTGATCACGCCGGCGGAAATCGATGAGCTGGTGACCAAGGCTCGCAAGTGCCTTGACCTGACCCTGAGTGCATTGCAGGGCTAGGTGCTAGGCTCAGAGCGAGGGAGCTGCGGCGCTCTCGCTCAAAGCTGTCACAAAGGCCGGTCTTTTCTTGAAAGACCGCCTCGGATCTTGCCAGACTAGCCGCAGTTCCAGTTGTCAGGGTTCGGTCGCTGAACAAAGTGGTTCAAAAAAGAAAAATTTGGAGCATGACGCATGAAGGCATTAGGTAAAAAGCTTGCTGGCAAGACACTTCTCGCCCTGTCCGTCGCGGGCATGATGGCGGGTGCGGTTCAGGCGGACGACAAGGTGTTGCACGTCTACAACTGGTCTGACTACATCGCTCCGGACACCATCGCGAACTTCGAGAAAGAGTCGGGGATCAAGGTCGTTTACGACGTATTCGACAGCAACGAGACCCTGGAAGCCAAACTGCTGGCGGGCAAGTCCGGCTACGACGTGGTCGTGCCATCGAACAACTTCCTGGCCAAGCAGATCAAGGCCGGCGTATATCAGGAGCTGGACCAGTCCAAGCTGCCTAACTGGAAAAACCTGAACCAGGATCTGCTCAAGGCCGTTTCGGTCAGTGACCCTGGCAACAAGCACGCCTTCCCGTACATGTGGGGCTCGATCGGCATCGGTTACAACCCGGAGAAGGTCAAGGCTGCGTTGGGCGTCGATACCATCGACTCCTGGGACGTGCTGCTCAAACCGGAAAACATTGCCAAGCTCAAGGGGTGCGGTGTGAGTTTCCTCGATTCGCCGACCGAAATGCTCCCGGTCGCGCTGCACTACCTGGGCCTGCCAACCGACAGCCAGAAGAAAGAAGACATCAAGAAAGCCGAGGAACTATTCCTCAAGATTCGTCCTTCGATCACCTACTTCCACTCGTCCAAGTACATCTCGGACCTGGCCAATGGCAACATCTGCGTAGCGGTTGGCTACTCGGGTGACGTTCAGCAGGCCAAGTCCCGTGCCGCAGAGGCGGGTGACAAGGTCAAAGTAAGCTACGCCATTCCGAAAGAAGGCGCTGGCAGCTTCTTCGACATGGTCGCGATTCCCAAGGATGCCGAGAACGTTCAGGGCGCCTACAAGTTCATGACCTTCCTGCAGAAGCCTGAAGTCATGGCCGCTATCACCAACGCCGTACGCTTCCCGAACGGTAACGCCGCTGCAACCGCTCTGGTAGAAAAAGACATCACCAGCGATCCAGGCATCTACCCGCCAGCCGATGTGCAGGCCAAGTTGTATGCCATCGCCGACCTGCCAGCGGCGACCCAGCGTGAAATGACCCGCAGCTGGACCAAGATCAAATCCGGTAAATAAGCCGGTTTGATGCAACGGCCTGTTGTCGCCACCTGCTCGGTGGCGGCAACAGGTTGAATTAAATGACAAAAGTTTTGCTGGGACGGTTTTTCGAGGGTAAGTTGCGCGCCGGTTTTGTTGCCGGGCAACCACGGTTGTCATGTAACGCGGGGCAACTTGGGCCCAACTAATTTCAGAGGACCTCCACTTGCCTGTTTTTTCTTTCTTGCGCAAAGCCATGCTGGTCGGCGCCGGGCTGACGATTGCTGTCAGTGTCCAGGCCGCCGGCACCGTGCATATTTATAACTGGTCGGACTACATCGGTGAGACCACCCTGGCCGACTTCCAGAAAGAGACCGGTATCAAGCCGGTTTATGACGTCTTCGATTCCAACGAAACCCTGGAAGGCAAGTTGCTGGCCGGGCGTACCGGTTATGACGTGGTCGTGCCGTCGAACCACTTCCTCGGCAAACAGATCAAGGCCGGGGCATTCCAGAAGCTCGACAAGTCGCAGTTGCCGAACTACTCGAACCTCGATCCGGTGCTGCTCAAGCGTCTGGAACAGAACGATCCGGGCAATCTGTACGCCGTGCCGTACCTGTGGGGCACCAACGGCATCGGTTACAACGTCGACAAGGTCAAGGCTGTGCTGGGCGTCGACAAGATCGACTCCTGGGGGGTGTTGTTCGAGCCGGAAAACATCAAGAAACTGCACAGCTGTGGCGTCGCGTTCCTCGATTCCGCCGATGAAATGATGCCGACAGTGCTCAACTACATGGGCCTGAATGCCAACAGCACCAACCCTGAGGACTACAAAAAGGCCGAAGCCAAGTTGCTCGCGGTGCGGCCTTACGTGACCTACTTCCACTCTTCGAAATACATCGCGGATCTGGCCAACGGCGACATCTGCGTGGCGATCGGTTTCTCCGGCGACATCTTCCAGGCTAAGCACCGGGCCGAAGAAGCCAAGAAAGGCGTGAACATCGCCTACTCGATTCCGAAAGAGGGCGGCGCGCTCTGGTTCGACATGCTGGCGATTCCGAAGGACTCGGCCAACGTCAAGCAGGCCCACGCCTTCATCAACTATTTGCTCAAGCCTGAGGTGATTGCCCAGGTCAGTGATTACGTCGGCTATGCCAACCCAAACCCTAAGTCGGACAAACTGATGGAACAGTCCATTCGCACCGACGAAGCGGTTTATCCACCGCAAGAGGTGCTCGACAAGACCTACGTGTCCATCGAGCTACCGCCGAATATTCAACGTTTGATGACCCGCAGCTGGACCAAGGTCAAGTCGGGTAAATAGTTTCAAGGCTCAAACTATCCAGGTTGGCTCACCTTGAGCGAACTGCACTCTTTTTTTCTGGGAGTTTCGTAAATGGCAGTTGCCTCCGGCGCCTATAAGAAAGCCCTCGAGGGCGACCAGTTACCTAAACAGGTGCTGGTCAAAATCGACCGGGTCACGAAGAAGTTCGACGAGACGATTGCCGTGGACGATGTGTCCCTGGAAATCAAGAAAGGCGAAATTTTCGCCCTGCTCGGCGGTTCGGGATCGGGCAAGTCCACGTTGCTGCGCATGCTCGCAGGTTTCGAACGGCCCACGGAGGGGCGCATTTTCCTCGATGGCGAAGACATCACTGACATGCCGCCCTACGAGCGGCCGATCAACATGATGTTCCAGTCCTACGCCTTGTTCCCGCACATGACCGTGGCGCAGAACATCGCCTTCGGCCTCAAGCAGGACAAGCTGCCGAACGCTGAAGTCGATGCCCGCGTGGCCGACATGCTCAAGCTGGTACAGATGAGTCAGTACGCCAAGCGCAAGCCGCATCAGTTGTCCGGCGGCCAGCGTCAGCGTGTGGCCCTGGCCCGCTCCCTGGCCAAGCGTCCGAAGCTTTTGCTGCTCGACGAACCGATGGGCGCACTGGACAAGAAGCTGCGTTCGCAAATGCAGCTGGAGCTGGTGGAGATCATCGAGCGCGTCGGCGTAACCTGCGTCATGGTGACCCACGACCAGGAAGAGGCCATGACCATGGCCGAGCGCATCGCGATCATGCACCTGGGCTGGATCGCCCAGATCGGCAGCCCGATCGACATCTACGAAACCCCGACCAGTCGCCTGGTCTGCGAATTCATCGGTAACGTGAACATCTTCGAAGGCGAAGTGATCGACGACGCCGAAGGCCACGCGATCATTACCTGCCAAGACCTGGATCGTCAGATCTACGTCGGCCACGGAATCAGCACTTCGGTGCAGGACAAGTCGGTTACCTACGCGATACGTCCGGAAAAACTGCTGGTCACCGCCGACATGCCGACCTGCCAGTACAACTGGTCCAGCGGCAAGGTGCACGACATCGCCTACCTCGGCGGCCATTCGGTGTTCTACGTCGAACTGCCAAGTGGCAAGCTGGTGCAGTCGTTCGTGGCCAACGCCGAACGTCGCGGGCAGCGTCCGACCTGGGGTGATCAGGTCTACGTGTACTGGGAAGACGACAGCGGCGTGGTACTTCGCTCATGAACATGCGCAAATTCAAACGTCGTCTCGATCGAATAATTCCCGGTGGCCGTCAGATGGTCATCGGCATTCCATTCATCTGGCTGTTCCTGTTCTTCATGCTGCCGTTTTTCATCGTCCTGAAGATCAGCTTCGCCGAAGCGGACGTGGCCATTCCGCCGTACACCGAAATCTACAGCTACGCCGAGCAGAAGCTGCAGTTGCTGCTTAACCTGGGCAACTACGCGATGCTGGCCGGTGACGAGCTGTACATCGCCGCTTACCTCGGCTCGTTGAAGATGGCGCTTTTCAGCACCATCCTCTGCCTGCTGATCGGCTACCCGATGGCCTACGGCATCTCCGTTGCCCGCAAGGAAATGCAGACGGTGCTGGTGCTGCTGATCATGATGCCGACCTGGACCGCGATCCTGATCCGCGTTTATGCGTGGATGGGCATCCTCAGCAACAACGGCCTGCTCAACGGTTTCCTGATGAGCATGGGCTGGATCGACGAACCGCTGCAGATCCTCAACACCAACCTGGCGGTCTACATCGGCGTGGTCTATTCCTACCTGCCGTTCATGATCCTGCCGCTGTACGCCAACCTGGTGAAGCACGACCAGAGCCTGCTGGAAGCCGCGTCGGACCTGGGGTCGAGCACCTTCAACAGCTTCTGGAAAATCACCGTGCCGCTGTCGAAAAACGGCATCATCGCAGGCTGCATGCTGGTGTTCATCCCGGTGGTGGGCGAGTTCGTGATCCCGGAACTGCTGGGCGGTCCGGAAACCCTGATGATCGGTAAAGTACTCTGGCAGGAGTTCTTCAACAACCGTGACTGGCCGGTGGCGTCTGCCCTGGCGGTGGTGATGTTGGCGATCCTGATTGTGCCGATCATTCTGTTCAACCGCAGTCAGGCCAAGGAAATGGAGGGTAAAGAATGAAGCGCTTCCGTTTCTCCAGCCTGATGCTGGTACTGGGTCTGTTGTTTATCTACCTGCCGATGCTGATCCTGGTGATCTACTCGTTCAACGCCTCCAAACTGGTAACGGTGTGGGGCGGCTGGTCGATCAAGTGGTACGTCGGCCTGCTCGACAACACCCAGCTGATGGGCTCGGTGGTGCGTTCGCTGGAAATCGCCTGCTACACGGCGGTGGCGGCGGTGGCACTGGGTACATTGGCAGCGTTTGTCCTGACGCGCATCACCCGTTTCAAGGGCCGTACCCTGTTCGGTGGCCTGGTGACTGCGCCACTGGTGATGCCTGAGGTGATCACCGGTCTGTCGCTGTTGCTGCTGTTCGTGGCCATGGCGCAGATGATCGGTTGGCCGCAGGAACGCGGCATCGTCACCATCTGGATCGCCCACACCACGTTCTGTGCGGCCTATGTGGCGGTGGTGGTCTCGGCGCGTTTGCGCGAGCTGGACCTGTCCATCGAAGAGGCGGCCATGGACCTGGGCGCGAAACCGTGGAAGGTGTTCTTCCTGATCACCATCCCGATGATCGCCCCATCGCTGGCAGCGGGCGGCATGATGTCCTTCGCGCTGTCCCTCGATGACCTGGTGCTGGCGAGCTTCGTGTCGGGTCCGGGTTCCACGACCCTGCCGATGGAAGTGTTCTCGGCGGTGCGTCTGGGCGTGAAGCCCGAGATCAACGCCGTGGCCAGCCTGATCCTGCTGGCGGTGTCGATCGTGACCTTCATGGTCTGGTTCTTCAGCCGCCGTGCCGAAGAAAGCCGCAAGCGTGCGATCCAGCAAGCGATCGAAGAAGCGGCAGCCGATTCGTGGAAGCAACCGGACGTGCGTCGCGCACAGGCACCGGAAGCGGCTTAACAGCAAAAGATCGCAGCCTGCGGCAGCTCCTACAGAGGAATACGGTTCCCTGTAGGAGCTGCCGCAGGCTGCGATCTTTTGATTTTTGGTTAGGTCACCCAAGGGGATTTGCGAATGACCTCGACGAAATTCATCGGCTTGAACCCCGGCTCCTGATCTACCAATACGTCAGTCTTCACATTACCGAACGTGGTCTGCGGACGATGGCGCAAACCGTCGGCAAATGCGCAGATGATGCACTCCTTGAATCCCTCGCCCCGTGGATGCGCATGCACCACTGCTTCGCGCTGCACGCTGGAAAACGCCGCGTAGTCCATGCCCAGCACGTCCATCTCGACGCCAGCCGTGACCAGCGCCACGGTGGGCCGCAAGTGCTGAGGCACGCCCGGTGTGGTGTGCAGGGCAATCGATAGCCAGACCTGTTCGATGTCGTCATCGCTCAATCCGTAAGGCTTGAGAAATGCGGCTGCCGCATTGGCACCGTCGACTTCGAAGCGCTCGTTGTCGCTGCGATGACCTTGCACCAGGCCCAGGTCATGGAACATCGAGCCGACGTACAGTAACTCCGGGTTGTAGGCCAGTTGCTTGCGCTCACCGCTCAGTGCACCGAACAGGAAGACCCGGCGCGAGTGGTGGTAGAGCAGGTCCGATTCGATGTCACGGATGTATTCGGTGGTGGCCTTGGCCAGTGCGCTGTCCGGGATCCTGATGCCGGCGATGGTGGTGCTCATGGAGTATTCCTCGTCGTGAACGCCCTGGTGGCGCTGAGGGATTCAGTCTGTTCCGGGCCCCAAAACCGGACAATCGATCCATGGCTGCGATCCCGGCCAATGAGCGTGCATATCGCGCCAACCTCGCTTGTTGGACCTGGATTGGCTAGGGTGCATGCAGACCCTGTAGGAGCGAGCCTGCTCGCGATGCACGTGAGGGCGCCGCGTACATCCAGGTAGCCCCCGTCATCGTTGATGTCCATCGCGAGCAGGCTCACTTCTACAGGTGAGCGTTGCAATCAGTAGCATGAGAGGCGCTTCGAACCATGAGTAAAACCGTTGCCATCGTGGTGTTCGCCGGTGTCCAGTCGCTGGATATCACTGGCCCCATGGATGTGTTTTCCGAGGCCAATCGTTTCCTCGCCCCGCAGGATCACTACCGGCTGGAAGTGATCGGCGTCGAGCACGGAATGATGGCGTGCTCCAACGGTTTGGCGCTCAATGCCCATCGGCATTTCAGCGAAGCGCTGGAGGCGTATGACCTGTTGCTGGTGGCCGGGGGGCCGCAGTTGCCGTTCATGGATTTCGGTGTGGCATTCGATGGCTGGTTGCGCGATGCCTGTGCGCGGGCCAAGCGCTTCGGCTCGATCTGCAATGGAGCGTTTATGCTCGCTCGGGCGGGGTTGCTGGAAGAGCGCACGGTCACTACCCACTGGAATGATGCGTCGGCGCTGGCAATGTTGTGCCCGTCGACCCGGGTTGAAGCGGATCGCCTTTACGTAGAGGACGGGGAGCTGTTCACCTCGGCCGGGGTCACTGCGGGCATCGATCTGTCCCTGTACCTGCTGGGCCGGGATCACGGGCCGGAAGTGGCGCTGAATGTCGCCAAGCGGCTGGTGGTGTTCACCCAGCGTTCGGGTGGGCAATCGCAATTCAGCCCGTTCCTTACGCCCCACGCCGAACCGACTTCGGCGGTGGCGATGGTCCAGCATTACGTGCTGGCCAACCTGACGGGAGATTTGACCATCGCCGACCTGGCCAATGCCGCCAATATGAGCGCACGCAACTTCTCCCGGGTGTTCGCCAGGGAAGCGAAAATCACCCCGGCCGAGTTCGTCGAGCGGGCACGGGTCGATGCGGCGCGGGTGATGCTCGAAAGCACCCGCGCGCCGCTCAAGACTGTGGCCTATCAATGCGGCTTTCGCGATGCCCAGCACATGCGCAGTGTGTTCAATCGTAGATTGGGGGTGACGCCTCAGCAGTTCAGATTGAACTTTGCGGCGATGGTTTGAGCTGATTTTGTGGGTGCCTTTCAGGGCCCCATCGCGAGCAAGCTCGCTCCCACAGGGATCTGTGTTGAACACAAACTTTGTGAACACCAGAAAACCTGTGGGAGCGAGCCTGCTCGCGATGTGGCCAGCCCGGCCAGCAAAAATCTATGGCGCAGCCCGCGCCGGCAACAGCTTCAAGGTGCTGCGGGTATTGGCCGTGACTTCTTCGTCATTGAGATGCGCCTGGAAGTACATCCCCTCGACGTAGGCCTCGGCCTGATCATCATAGTGACTGTCGAACAGTACGCCGCTCTGGCCGACCGGGTTGACGGTCAGGCTGTGGGCCGGGTCGGCGAAGTCGATCAGGCGCCGGGTCGAAGGGCCGTAGGTGACAGGCCACGGAGCCGGGCCGATCTTCGCCGAGAGGTTGTTCGGTACTTCATGGGTGCCGGGTGCGGCGAAGGGGCCGATATTGAAGAACAGGTCCAGCGGCTTCTGCTGCCCCAGCGGATGGCCATGGGTCAATGTGTGCGCCTTGCCCCACTGCCATTGCGCGGAGTCTGCACCGAGGGTGGTCTTGAGGTGCGCGATGCTGGCTTGCCAGGCTGCCTTGACCGTGTCGACACGGGTTTCCTTGCCGGGTGTGCCGCGGTTGTCCCACCACGGCGAATCGGCGCTGGCGGTCAGGCGGGGCAACGCGGCGTCGATCACCCGGGTCGAGAGCAGCGTCTCGAAGAAGTCGTTGCCCAGCTCATCGTGCATCGTCGCGTCAGCCAGGTTGAACAGGAACTGGTTGAACAGCGTGGCGCTGGTGGAGTCGAGCGGGTAATCGCCTTTCCACTGGGCCAGTTGCTCCACCAGTTTGAGTTCGGCGGGATCGCTCACCACTTCGCGCAACACCGGCAACAGCGGTGCCAACAGGCGCGGGCCGTAGGCGGTGGTGGTGCCCAGTTGCAGCAGCTGGCTGTTTTCCAGGTCCCATTTGACGGCCTTTTCGCTGAGCTGGCGATTGAGTTGCTGACCGCGATCGGCAAGGTTGTAGTAGCCGGGAATCTCCATGCCGGTCGGCGACACCGGCTGGAAGTTGGCCGAGACGATGTAGCCCCGCGCCGGGTTTTCTTCCTGGGGGTTGGCCGTGAACGGGTAGAAGCCATCCTTGTCCGCCTCGGCAGTGCTGCCGTCGAGGATGAACCACGGGCGTACGCCCGCCGGACGTTTAGGCAATTGCGCCGCCGCCCACCAGCCGATGTCACCCTTGGCATTGGCCCAGACAACGTTCAGGCCCGGGGCCTGGATTTTTGCCGCGGCACCACGGGCCTTGGCCAGGGTGTCGGCGCGATTGAGCTGGTAGAAACCCTCCAGGATCGGATTCTGGCTTTCGAGAAACGCCCACCACATGGCAATCGGTGTCTTGCCGACGCCGTTGCCCAAGGCATCGTTGACGATCGGACCGTGGGGCGACTGGCGCAGCACCTGCGTCACCGGTGCCTGGCCCTTGACCGCGATTTGCTGCTCGCTGGTCGTCATGTCCACCCACTTGCCGCGATACCAGACCTGATTGGGGTTGTCCGGGTTGACCTTCTCGGCGATCAGGTCGAGGTCATCGTTCTGGAACATGGTGATGCTCCAGCCGAAGTCGTGGTTCATGCCCAGGGAGGCGAACGGCATCAAGGCCTGATAGTGGCCGTAGAGTTCAAAGCCCGGCGCCGAGAGCTGCGCTTCGTACCACACCGACGGCGCGGAAAAACGGATATGCGGATCACCCGCCAGCAGCGGCTTGCCGCTTTGGGTCCGGCTGCCCGCGACGACCCAGGCGTTGCTGCCCTCGAACTGTGGCAGGCCGCTGTCAGCCAGGGCCTGTTCGCTCAGGCGGGCGAGGGCGTTGAGGTCTTTCCAGTCGGCGCTGGCCAAGGTGGTGCCGGTCCCGTTGAGCACGCCCTTGGGCTGCCAGTCGAGATCGAAGATGTTCAAGTATTCGGGCCCCAGTTGATCGCGCACGAATGTCAGCAAGGGTTCGGTACGAAATGCGGCAGCAAAACTGTAGGCCATGTAGCCGGCGATGCTGATGGTGTCCTGGGCCGTGAATGGGCGTTTTGGAATGCCCAGCACATCGAACTCCACGGGTTTTGCGTGGCTGTCCTGATACTGGTTGATGCCGTCCAGATAAGCTTGCATGGCGATGAAGGAGGGCGACTGTTTGTCGAGGTTCGCGAAGTAGGTTTCGGCGCGTTCGCGAATGCGCAGGCTGCGCATCAGTTTGTCGGTGTCGAGCAGTTTCGGCCCGAGCACTTCAGCCAGTTCGCCACGGGCCAGGCGACGCAGGACTTCCATCTGGAACAGGCGGTCCTGGGCATGGACGTAGCCGAGGGCGCGGTACAGGTCGGTTTCGTTGTCGGCGCGGATGTGCGGGACACCGCGCTCGTCGTAGCGCACGGTGACCGAGCCTTGCAGGTGTTGCAGTTCCACCATGCCCTGGCGTGACGGCTGCTTGCTGTAGAGGTATCCGCCGGCCCCGGCGGCCAGCACGACGGTCAACAGAGCGAGAGCGGTCAGGCTACGTTTCATGGCGACTCCTTGTTGTTATTGTGATTCCTGGCGCCACTGTGTAACACGGCGCGCCGATATGGCGCATCGCCCGTAGGAGGGATTCGTATTGGCGCGTTTTTCCCTATTTCGCGGGATCGACAGGCCACGGGCAATAACACCCCACGGCCAGTGTGTGCGTGGCACTCACCGCACGGCCTTCATCCAGCGCTTGCAGGATGGGTTCGATAAAACTGTTGCTCGAATTACAGGTCAGGCCTTCGCTGTACGGGCCGAAGTACGCCAGTTTGCCGCTGCGATCCCAGATCGCCACGGCCGGGCTGGCGGGGATCTGTTCGGAACCGGGCAGGATGTCGATGGATTTGAGGCTGCTCAAGGTGCCCGGCAACTGGCCGTGGCTTCCGGGTTTTTGCACGACATAGAATTCCACGCCATGGGGTACATAGCGCTCGACCAGTTCGGTCAGGTGTTGTTGATTGCCGACATTGCACGGGCAGGCCGGGTCCCAGAAATGCACCAGGCGGATGGCGCCAGGGCCGGCGAGGGATTCGGGAAGGCGTAGCGGATCACCCGAAAACATCGCGGTGTGCTCGCTGAACGTGCGCAGGTAACGCCCCTGGAACCAGTCGTAGGCCGCCCACAACACGCCGGCACACACCACGGCGAGCAGGCAGGCAAACAGGGCGGCGCGAAAGGGCGAGTGCATCGGTTCAGTCCTCGAAGGTCGGCTAGCTTGCCATGCTTGCCGCGACAGAAGAATATCGCAGGCCTATAAAGTCCGTTTCACGTTCTGGAATCGTCCATGCCGGCTACTTTCGACCCTGATCTTCTACGCGCCAGCTTGCTGCCTCTGGCAGCCGGGCAGCCGTTGTCAGCACAGGCGCAGGCTTACCGGCGATTCTACGGGCTGGATTTTGCGCAGCGTCAGGTGCGCAGTGGCCTTGGGCGGTTCGAGGTCGATGGTTATGAGCTGGTCAGCCAGTTCTGGTGGCCCGAGCGAGCCAAGGCGACGCTGTTTGTCATCCACGGTTTCTACGATCACACCGGGCTCTACCGGCATGTGATCGAGTGGGCGCTGGACCAGGGCTTTGCGGTGATTGCCTGCGACTTGCCGGGGCACGGCCTGTCCAGTGGCGAACGGGCGAGCATCAAGGATTTCGCCGAGTATCAGGACGCGTTGCAAGGGTTGTTCGGCGAGGCGCAATCCCTCGACTTGCCGCAACCGTGGCACCTGTGCGGGCAGAGTACCGGCGGGGCGATCGTGATTGATCATGTGTTGAATGCGGGGGCGAACAGCCCGGCGCAGGGTCAGGTGATTCTGCTGTCGCCGCTGGTGCGGCCGCGGGCGTGGGGTTGGTCGCAACTGAGTTACTACCTGCTCAAGCCTTTCGTTAAAGCCATCGCCCGGCGTTTCAGCGAGAACTCCAACGACCCGGCGTTTTTGCCGTTCCTGCAAGCAGATCCGTTGCAGCCGCTTCGCCTGCCGACGGCCTGGGTGGGTGCATTGGCGCGCTGGATCAAACGCATCGAGGCCGCCCCCATGAGTACCCGCCGGCCGTTGATCGTGCAGGGGCAAGCCGATATGACGGTGGATTGGGAGCACAACCTGGAAGTGTTGCGGGGCAAGTTTGATCGGCCGCAGGTGCTGATGCTGCCCGAGGCACGGCATCATCTGGCGAATGAAACGCTGGTGATGCGGCAGGAGTATTTCGGGTTTTTGACCAGGCGGATCAAGGGTCGGAATCCTTAGCGCCAGTTCCGGACTCATCGCGAGCAAGCTCGCTCCCACAGGGGGCGGTGTAAGCCCGCAACTGTGTGATCAGCACAGAACCTGTGGGAGCGAGCTTGCTCCGGGCGGCGTTCCGACGATAGCGATCTGTCAGGTGCCGAAGATCACTGGGTCAGGTTCGAATTGCTCTGCCCCACCGCCAACCCCGCCCGAATCGCCGCCAGCGCCGCCTGATAATAAGCCTGGCCTTCCGAAGATTCGGCAAAGGTCGCGAACTCTTCCAGCTCGTCGTCCGACAGGTCGCGATAGACATACAGCAGTGTGTTGTTGAGGTCGCTGCCGATCTGGTCCATCAGGCGCTGGCGCTGGCCGTTGAGCATGCCCTGGGCCTGGCCGGCACCGAGCAACCCCGGGATCATCGAACTCAAGCTGTCGGCGGCAACACCGGCAATCGCCAGGCTGACTTCCGCGCCGGCCTCGCGTGCGGGCAGGGATTGTGCCAAGTGGCCGATGATCAGCAGGCGGCTGTCGCTGGCCTGCATCTTCGGCAGGCCCTTGGCGTTTTTCGCCAGTTGGTCGCGACGGGTCGCCAACAGCTCGGCGGCGACGATTTTCTTGCCCAAGGGCGATTGGAAAAACGTCAGCGCGGGTTTGGGGTTGGCGAGGTTCTTGCGCAATTGCGCTTCGGCACGCTGGTCCACCGCTTTGGCGGAAAAACGCTGATTGCTGTTATTGACCAGTGCCTGAAACACCGCCGGAGGCAGGCTGCCCTGGTAGCGTTGCTGAGCAGCCGAGAGGGCGTCGTTGAAATGCGCGCGTTGTTCCGGCCAGCCGGCGACCTTGTACAACTGGTCGTGGCCGTCTGCCCAGGCGGGCAAGACGCAGAACAGCAACAGTGATAAAAGCAAACGGCGCATAGGGACTCCAGTCAGCAGGCGACTATTCTCCGTGCGGCATCCGTACTTGTCGAGAATTCGTATCAACCCGCTGCGCGGCTCTGTCGGATTTTCGGGCACAGGAATACTATGCGCGGCATGCAAATATCCTCTGATCACCCGCTGCTGTTACGAATCGTCGATGACCTGGCCGAGCACGGCTGGTCGCAGCAGAATATTTTCCTGCCTCTGGATCTGACCCGAGCGCTGGCGGGCGAGTGTCGCAAACGTGCTGCCGAGGGTGAGCTGGCTCCGGCCGCTGTGGGCCGTGGGCCGTCATCGGAGATCCGCGAAGGGATTCGTGGCGACCATATCCAGTGGATCGACCCCGGCCAGGCCGAGGCTTGCGACAGCTACCTGAGTTTGATGGACAGCCTGCGGGAGGCGATCAATCGCGGTCTGTTTCTCGGCCTGGAGGATTTCGAAAGCCATTTTGCGATGTACCCGCCCGGGGCGTTCTACCTGAAGCACGTCGACCGCTTTCGCGATGACGACCGGCGCATGGTTTCGGCGGTGGTTTACCTCAATGACGCCTGGCTTCCCGAACACGGCGGCCAGTTGCGCATGTACCTCGACAATGATCGCGTCCACGACGTGCAACCTATTGGCGGCTGCCTGGTGGTGTTTCTCTCCGGAGAGGTTCCCCACGAAGTCCTGCCCGCGACCCGGGATCGCCTGTCGCTGACCGGCTGGTTCCGCCGGCGCGGCAACGAGCCGTTTTGATCATGCAGAAAATTCTCGTCAGCCGCTGCCTATTGGGTCACCGCGTCCGTTACGACGGCGGGGCCAGCGGGCCGTTCGATCAGCTCCAGCAGTGGCTGGATGAAGGTCGGGTCGTGCCATTGTGCCCAGAGGTCGCCGGTGGCTTGCCAACGCCACGGCCGGCAGCGGAAATTCCAGGCGGGCAGGGCGCGCAAGTTCTCGACGGCCAGGCGTTGGTGATCACTACCGAGGGCGAGGACGTCAGTGCGCAGTTTCTGTCGGGGGCGTATCAGGCGCTGGAGCTGGTACAAAAGCATGGCATCCGCATCGCAGTCCTCAAGGCCAACAGCCCGTCCTGCGGCAATCTGCTGACCTATGACGGGACGTTCAGCGGCGTGAAGGTCAGTGGCGAGGGCGTGACAGCGGCGCTACTCAAGCGCCACGGGGTGCAGGTGTTCAGTGAGCTGGAGCTGGCTGAAGCGGCTCAGGCATTGGCAATGCTGAACTGACAACCGACACAAAACCCTGTGGGAGCGAGCTTGCTCGCGATGGGGTCATAACAGTCAGCATTGATGTTGAATGTCAGGCCGCCATCGCGAGCAAGCTCGCTCCCACAGGTTCTGCATTTACTTCAGTTCTGCAGCTTGGGCACCACACCGGCGTCCGCCCCCAACCACTTCTGCTCCAGCGCTTGCAGTCGCCCGTCATCCTTGATCCGCTGCAATGCGTTTTCCAGGCTGGCATGGAACGCCGGATTACCCTTCTGAAACGGAATCGCCAGGTTTACGGCCGGGTTGGTTTTGGGCTTCTCTTCTGTCAGCGACTGCACCAGCAGAATGGAGCGCGGCTCTTCTTTCTGCGCGATCAATTGCGCATGGGTTTGAATGTAGGGCTCGCTGAAGTCGAAACGATCCTGGAGATCCGGGGTCGCTGCTATGTGGTTGATGGCGATGTCATATTTGCCGCTTTCGACGCCGGTCAGCAGATCGCTGCCGTCGGTGACGACAAAGTCGGCCCGGACATCGAGCTCACTTGCCAGCAGTTGGCCCAGCTCGACTTCGAAACCGGTGAGCTTGTCGTCATCCTTGAAGTTGAATGGGGGAGTGTTGGCTTCAACGGCAATGCGCAATTCGCCCCGGTCGTTGACGTCATCTATCAGTTCGGCGTGAGCCAAAGGGCTCAAAAGGGGTAGCAGGCAGATCAGGCCAGGCAGAAAGCGCATGGTCACTCCTTTGAATTTTTATCGCGGACCCTCTGATTCAGGCTCGCTTTGCTATGGTTGTCGAGTGCCTTCGACAACGAATGGCCATGAAGTTGTCATGGCCACGCGAATTTTATGGAAAAACTGGAGAAGAGAATGAAAACCTTTATGTCACGTGCTGCTTTGGCTGGCCTGTTGATGGGTGTTTCGGTGCTGGCCAGTGCTGCCACGCCGGCTCCGAAAGGCGCCGAAGTGTCCATTGTTTCTCCCACGGACGGTGCGACGATTCCACAGACAGTTGTCGTCAAGTTCGCGGTCGAGAACATTGCCCTGGCACCGGCGGGCGATACCACCAAGAACACCGGTCATCACCATGTGCTGATCGACGTCGATGAGCTGCCAGCCGCCGGTGCGCCGATCCCCAAGGATGCCAACCACCTGCATTTCGGCGGTGCGCAGACCCAGGCTGAAATAACGCTCACGCCGGGCAAACACACCTTGCAGCTTGAACTGGGCGATAGCAACCATATGCCGTTCGAGCCGCCGATCGTTTCCAAGAAAATCACCGTCAATGTGAAATAAAAAAAGGGAGCCCCCTTCGCAGGGGCTCCCTTTTTATTACATGCAAGCTCGCCGCTGTTCTTTAGAACAGCACGCGGCTACGGATGGTGCCGTTGACGTGTTGCAGCTTCTCTTGCGCCAGGTCCGAGTATTCGGCGTCGACGTCGATTACCACATAGCCGACCTTCTCGTTGGTCTGCAGGAACTGACCGGAGATGTTGATGCCGTTTTCGGCGAAGACCTTGTTGATCTCGCTCATCACACCCGGGATGTTCTCGTGGATGTGCAGCAGGCGGTGCTTGCCAGGGTGAGCCGGCAGGGCCACTTCCGGGAAGTTCACGGACGATACCGAAGTACCGTTGTCGCTGTACTTGACCAGTTTTTCCGCCACTTCCAGACCGATGTTGGCCTGAGCTTCAGCAGTGGAGCCACCGATGTGCGGGGTCAGGATCACGTTGTCCAGGCCACGCAGCGGGCTTTCGAACTCTTCGTCGTTGGAGCGTGGCTCCACCGGGAATACGTCGATGGCTGCGCCGATCAGGTGCTTGTCCTTGATGGCAGCAGCCAGGTGGTCCAGTTCGACCACGGTGCCGCGGGCGGCGTTGATCAGGATGCCGCCTTTCTTGATAGCGCGGATTTCTTTCTCGCCCATCATCCACTGGGTAGCGGCGGTTTCCGGTACGTGCAGCGAAACGATGTCGGACATCGCCAGTAGTTCGTGCAGGTTGCCTACTTGAGTCGCGTTACCCAATGGCAGCTTGGTGATGGTGTCGTAGAAGTACACCTGCATGCCCAGGCCTTCCGCCAGGACCGACAGTTGAGTACCGATCGAACCGTAACCGACGATGCCCAGCTTCTTGCCACGGATCTCGAAGGAGTTGGCCGCGCTCTTGATCCAGCCGCCACGGTGGCAGGAAGCGTTCTTCTCAGGGATGCCGCGCAACAGCAGGATTGCTTCGGCCAGCACCAGCTCCGCTACGGAACGGGTGTTGGAGTACGGTGCGTTGAACACCGCGATGCCGCGTTCGCGGGCAGCGTCCAGGTCGACCTGGTTGGTGCCGATGCAGAAACACCCTACGGCCACGAGCTTCTTCGCGTGATCGAAGATCTCTTCGGTCAGTTGAGTGCGGGAGCGAATGCCGATGAAGTGAGCATCAGCGATCTTTTCCTTGAGCTGGGCTTCAGGCAGAGAACCAGTGAGGTACTCGATGCTGGTGTAGCCCGCCGCCTTGAGGACGTCGACAGCCGATTGGTGGACGCCTTCGAGAAGAAGGAACTTGATCTTGCTCTTATCGAGAGAAGTCTTGCTCATCTGCGTAAACCTGTATCCCGGAGAAAAATGGCAGGAAAGGGAGCAGCCCGGAGCTGACCCGCACGGCAGGAAAGCCGTCACCGCAGAACAGCCCTTGGGCACTATCCTGCGGGGTCGGTATGCTAGCATATGCACCCCGCTAAACACTCATTCCTGCGACGTGAAGCGTTCTCAGGATGACCATGAATTGTTCGAGAGTTCTGTCGATGACCAATCCTGCCCTGATTGAAGAGCTGAAGACCCTGGTTGAGCCTGGCAAGGTGCTGACCGATGCCGACTCCCTGAATGCTTACGGAAAGGATTGGACCAAGCATTTCGCCCCCGCTCCGACCGCCATCGTGTTCCCCAAGACCACCGAGCAGGTCCAGGCCATTGTCCTTTGGGCCAATAAACACAAGGTGGCGCTGGTGCCATCCGGCGGTCGTACCGGCTTGTCCGCCGCTGCCGTGGCGGCCAATGGCGAAGTGGTCGTGTCGTTCGACTACATGAACCAGATCCTCGACGTGAACCTCACTGACCGCACGGCCGTTTGTCAGCCGGGCGTGGTCACCGAGCACCTGCAGAACGTGGCTGAAGAAAAGGGCTTGTACTACCCGGTGGACTTCGCTTCGGCAGGTTCGAGCCAGATTGGCGGCAATATCGGCACCAATGCCGGCGGGATCAAGGTGATTCGCTACGGCATGACCCGTAACTGGGTCGCTGGCATGAAAGTCGTCACCGGCAAGGGCGACGTGCTGGAACTGAACCGCGACCTGATCAAGAACGCTACCGGCTACGATATGCGTCAGCTGTTCATCGGCGCCGAAGGCACCCTCGGTTTCGTCGTCGAAGCGACCATGCGCCTGGATCGCGCCCCGAAAAACCTCACCGCGATGGTCCTCGGTACCGCCGATTTCGACTCGATCATGCCGGTGCTGCACGCCTTCCAGAGCAAGCTTGACCTGACCGCCTTCGAATTCTTCTCCGACAAGGCCCTGGCCAAAGTCATGGCCCGTGGCGATGTCCCGGCGCCGTTCGAATCCGACTGCCCGTTCTACGCGCTGCTGGAATTCGAAGCGACCACCGAAGAAGTGGCCAACCACGCCCTCGAAACCTTCGAGCATTGCGTCGAGCAGGGCTGGGTACTGGACGGCGTGATGAGCCAGAGTGAAACCCAGCTGCAAAACCTGTGGAAACTGCGCGAATACATCTCCGAAACCATTTCCCACTGGACGCCGTACAAGAACGACATCTCGGTCACCGTGTCGAAAGTCCCGGCGTTCCTGAAGGAAATCGACGCGATCGTCGGCGAACACTACCCGGACTTCGAAATCGTCTGGTTCGGCCACATCGGCGACGGCAACCTGCACTTGAACATCCTCAAGCCGGATAACCTGAGCAAGGACGAGTTCTTCGCCAAGTGCGCCACCGTCAACAAGTGGGTGTTCGAAACCGTCGAGAAGTACAACGGTTCGATTTCCGCCGAGCATGGCGTGGGCATGACCAAGCGTGACTACCTGACCTACAGCCGCTCCCCGGTCGAGATCGAGTACATGAAAGCGGTCAAGGCAGTGTTCGACCCGAACGGCATCATGAACCCGGGCAAGATCTTCGCGGTTTGATCTGCAATCCTTAAGCATCCATGAAGGCAGGAGTCGGTAATGAGCTATCAGCACCAGTATGTCGACGGTACGCGTATTCATTTCCCGCTGGGGAAAGTGGTGTGCATCGGCCGTAACTACGCCGAACACGCCAAGGAACTGGATAACCCGGTGCCGACCGAGCCACTGCTGTTCATCAAGCCGGGCAGTTGTGTGGTGCCGCTGGAAGGTGGTTTCAGCATTCCGACCGAGCGTGGTTCGGTGCATTACGAAGCGGAAATCGCGGTCTTGATCGGCAAGCCGTTGTCGACCAAACCGAGCCGTGAAGAAGTGCTCGACGCCATCTCCGGTTTCGCCCCGGCCCTGGACCTGACCCTGCGCGACAAGCAGGCCGAGCTGAAATCCAAGGGCCTGCCCTGGGAAATCGCCAAGTCCTTCGACGGCGCGGCAGTGATTGCCCCGTTCGTGTCCGGCAGCACGTTTGCCGACCTGACCGACATCGGCATCCGCCTGACCATCAACGGCGAAGTACGCCAGGACGGTAACAGCAGCGCCATGCTCAACCCGATCGTGCCGATGATCCAGCACATGGCCGGCTGCTTCTCGTTGCAGGCCGGTGATGTGATTCTGACTGGCACACCAGTGGGCGTCGGTCCGCTGAATGTCGGTGATGAGATCGTTCTGGAGTTGCCGGGCGCCAGCAGTTTCACCAGCAGCGTTCGCTAGTCCAGACACCGCCAAACCCTGTGGGAGCGAGCTTGCTCGCGATGAGGCCGCGTCAGTCAGCAGATATGTTGAATGACGGACCGCTATCGCGAGCAAGCTCGCTCCCACATTGGTTTTGTCGTGGCCTGTAAAAGGCTCACCCTGTCATTTCCCGTTTTTTTCACATCCAGTCTGGATAATTTCAGGGCTATTGGCCTCTGAGCCGGCCCCAAACTGTGCTATTACCGCTAGCCTGAATTTCTGGAACGCATTCCCCAATGGCCACTCCTCCGCTTTCCACGCTTGAACCTGCCCGCCGCTCACGCTTCGCCCTGCGTTGGCACACCTGGCTGCTGCTGGTGGCCGTTGTCGCCTATGGCGTCGCCTTTGCCATGCATTGGGATGCGCGGGGCCTGCTCTGGGTGAAAGAGCAATTCAAGAGCCCGGCCGAGCGTCAGGCCAGTATCTGGCTTCCGGACTACCGCGCGGTGATCGATGCGAAGCCGTTGCCGGGCATGGAAAAGGACGAAGCGTCGGATCTGTCCTACGACCCCCAGACCAAGACCCTGTTTTCGGTCATGGGCAAGAACCCGTTTCTGGTCGAATTGAACTTGCAGGGCGATGTGCTGCGCAAAATGCCGTTGGTCGGCTGGAGCAACCCTGAAGGCGTCACCGTGCTGGGTGACGGCCGAATGGCGATTGTCGATGAGCGCGACCACCTGATCGCCATCGTCAAGGTCGATGCCGACACCCGCGAACTGAACATCACCGATTTCCCGACATACGACCTCGGGCCTTCCAAAGACCAGAACAAGGCCTTTGAAGGTGTCACCTGGGATCAGCGCAATCAGCAGCTGCTGCTGGGCGAAGAGCGCCCGCCGGCATTGTTTGCCTGGAAAGGTGACGGCAAGGTCCTTACCGGCGACAAGCTGAAGTTAGCCAGTCATGCGCTGGACATGCGCAACCTGTCGGCACTGGCCATCGACCCGCGAACCGGCCATATGCTGGTGCTGTCCGCCGACTCGCACCTGCTGCTGGAGCTGGACAAGAAGGGTGAGCAGGTCAGTTTCATTACGCTGCTGCGTGGCTTCAACGGCCTGAAAAATACCATTCCCCGTGCCGAAGGCGTGACCATGGATGAAGCGGGCACGCTGTACATGGTGAGTGAGCCGAACCTGTTTTATCGCTTCGAAAAACAGAAGTAACCAGCGCCTGCGCTGATTGCCTGTACGTAAAAGGCCGGCGGCCATTAAGCTTCAGTTCAGACAGGCGTGATATTTCATCCGCCTGTATTGAACCTGAGCCCCCCGAATGCGTCGATTTGCCCGCCTCAAATTCCTGATTCTGATCCTGTCGGTGGTCTCGCTGATTGCGTTGATTGCACTCGGCCAATACCAGCGCCTGTTCGAGCGTGCCTGGTTCAATCTGCACGCGCTGTGGCAGCCGGTGAGTTCCCGGTCCATGGGGCTGGACCATTATCAGGTCGTGACCGAGGCGCGGGTGATCGATGGCCAGGTTGACAACGTTTCAGCATTGACCTACGACCCTGTGCGCGACAGCCTGTTCACCGTTACCAATAAGCGAAGCGAGTTGATCGAGTTGTCCCTCGACGGCAGGATCTTGCGTCGTGTGGCACTGGTCGGTTTCGGCGATCCCGAGGCGGTGGAGTTCATCAGCGCGGACACCTACGTGGTCACTGACGAAAGCCAGCAACGGCTGATCAAAATTCATCTGGAGCAGGACACGACCTTCGTCGACGCGGCAGACGCCGAACAGATGACTGTTGGTGTACACATGGGCAGCAACAAGGGCTTCGAGGGCTTGGCTTACGATTCAGCGGGCAAGCGCCTGTTCGTGGCCAAGGAGCGCGACCCGATGCTGATCTATGAGGTGTACGGTTTTCCGCGATTCAATCCTGAAGAATCCTACTCGGTGCACGTGATCAACGACCCCAAGCGTGATGCCGGGATGTTTGTGCGGGACCTGTCGGGTTTGCAATACGACGAGCGCAGCGGGCATTTGCTGGCACTATCGGATGAGTCGCGATTGATTCTGGAACTGGATGTGGATGGGCGTCCGCTGAGTACAATGTCATTGAGCAAGGGGCAGCACGGCTTGCAGAAAAACGTACCGCAAGCGGAAGGGGTTGCCATGGATGACGACGGTACGCTTTACCTCGTCAGTGAGCCAAACCTGTTTTACGTTTTCAAGAAACCGGGACAACCCTGAAGCTTGCCCTGCTTGTGTAGGAGCTGGCTTGCCAGCGATGAGGCCATGACATTCAGCATGTTTGTTGGCTGTTACACCGCTATCGCTGGCAAGCCAGCTCCTACAAAGGCTGTGTGTGGCTTACTGCGCGCGCAGAGTCTTCACACCTTCGCTGGTACCCAGCAGCAGCAGATCCGCCGGGCGCGCCGCGAACAAACCATTGGTGACCACGCCGACGATCGCATTGATCTGCGTCTCCAGCTCCACCGGATTGGTGATCTGCATGTTGAACACGTCGAGGATGATGTTGCCGTTGTCGGTCAGTACGCCTTCGCGGTAAACCGGGTCGCCGCCGAGCTTCACCAGCTCGCGGGCCACGTGGCTGCGGGCCATCGGGATCACTTCCACCGGCAACGGGAAGGTACCGAGGATCGGCACCAGTTTGCTGGCATCGGCGATGCAGATGAAAGTCTTGGCCACGGCCGCGACAATCTTCTCGCGGGTCAGGGCAGCGCCGCCGCCCTTGATCAGGTTCAGGTGTTCGTCGCTCTCATCGGCGCCGTCGACATAGAACTCCAGGTCGCTGACGGTGTTCAGTTCGTACACCGGAATGCCGTGGCCCTTGAGGCGCGCGGCGGTGGCTTCGGAACTGGCGACCGCGCCGTCGAACGCACCTTTGTGCTGGGCCAGGGCGTCGATGAAGCAGTTGGCGGTGGAGCCGGTGCCGACCCCGACGATGCTGTTGTCGTCGAGTTTCGGAAGGATGAAGTCGACGGCGGCCTGAGCCACTGCCTGTTTGAGTTGATCCTGGTTCATGCGGGCTCCGGGGTGCCGAGGAGGGAACGAAAGGCCGGCATTATAGGCTTCGGGGCGGGGAAGGTCATTGCCCGATTGGCAGATCGACCGTTCCTTGTAGGAGCGAGCTTGCTCCGGGCGGCGATCCGACGATGGTCGTGAACGATAACGCGTGAAAATAGATGTGCAGCGGTGCCATTGCGTTTTTCGTCGGAACGCCGCCCGGAGCAAGCTCGCTCCTACAACTGGTGGTCGTGCGGCCAAAATGCGGGTTAGACTCCTTGATCCTGCCCAACCCGCTCAGTGATGCTTTCCGATGCTTGAACAGTACGTCAAAAAGATCCTCACCTCGCGCGTTTATGACGTTGCCGTAGAAACCCCGCTGCAGACTGCCCGCCAGCTCTCTGAGCGGCTGGGCAACAGCATTTGGCTCAAGCGCGAAGACTTGCAGCCGGTGTTCTCGTTCAAGATTCGCGGCGCCTACAACAAGTTGACCCAGTTGAGCGACGAAGAACGCGCTCGCGGCGTGGTCACCGCGTCGGCGGGCAACCATGCCCAGGGCCTGGCCCTGGCGGCGAAGGTGCTGGGTGTGAAGGCGACCATCGTCATGCCCAAAACTACTCCGGAGATCAAGGTCGAAGGCGTGCGCTCACGTGGCGGCAAAGTGGTGCTGCACGGCGATTCGTTCCCGGAAGCCCTGGCTTACTCGCTGAAACTGGTCGACGAAAAAGGCTACGTCTACATTCACCCGTACGACGATCCCCACACCATTGCCGGGCAGGGCACCGTGGCAATGGAGATTCTGCGCCAGCACCCGCAGCCACTGGATGCGATTTTCGTCCCGGTGGGCGGCGGCGGGCTGATCGCCGGCATCGCGGCGTACGTGAAGTACCTGCGCCCGGACATCAAGATCATCGGCGTCGAACCGGATGACTCCAATTGCCTGCAAGCCGCCATGGCGGCGGGCGAGCGTGTGGTGCTGCCGACCGTGGGCCTCTTTGCCGACGGCGTTGCGGTGGCCCAGATCGGTCAGCACACCTTCGATATCTGCAAAGACCATGTCGATGAAGTGATCACCGTCAGCACCGACGAAATCTGCGCAGCCATCAAGGATATCTACGACGATACCCGCTCGATCACCGAACCTGCCGGCGCTCTGGGCGTGGCCGGGATCAAGAAGTATGTCGAGCAGCGCGGCGTCAGCGGCCAGACCTTCGTGGCCATCGACTCCGGGGCCAACGTCAACTTCGATCGCCTGCGCCACGTCGCCGAGCGTGCGGAACTGGGCGAGGGCCGCGAAGCGATCATCGCCGTGACCATTCCCGAGAAGCCGGGCAGCTTCAAGGCGTTCTGCGAGGCCATCGGCAAGCGCCAGATCACCGAATTCAACTACCGCTACAACACCGGCAGCGAAGCGCACATCTTTGTCGGTGTGCAGACCCACCCGGAAAGCGACCCGCGCAGCGCGTTGATTGCCAGCCTGAGCGAGCAGGGTTTCCCGGTGCTGGACCTGACCGACAACGAACTGGCCAAGCTGCACATCCGCCATATGGTGGGTGGGCGTGCGGCGCATGTGGTCGATGAAGTGATCCTGCGCTTCGAATTCCCGGAGCGTCCGGGCGCGCTGTTCAACTTCCTCAACAAGCTTGGCGGGCGCTGGAACATCTCGATGTTCCACTACCGCAACCATGGCGCGGCCGATGGCCGTGTCGTCGCGGGCCTGCAAGTGCCCCATGACGAGCGCCACCTGGTACCGGCGGCGCTGGAAGAAATCGGTTACCCGTACTGGGACGAAAGCGACAATCCGGCCTATCAGCTGTTTCTTGGCTGAGGGGCTACGCTGATGGGCGGGTCATAAGGAAATCGAACAATGGAAACGTTAACTGCCCTGAAAGCGGCGCACATGGTGGCAACTGTTGTATTGCTGGCTTGTGCGCTGGGTCTGGGAGCCTGGGTTTTGCTTGCGCGGCGCAAGGGTGATGCGACGGCGGGAAGCCGCACCCTGCAACGGCCACGTGTATTTGTCTGGCTGTTGATGGGGTTGGCGCTGCTGAGCATGCCGTTTACCGGCTGGTGGATGGTGCATCTGGTGGGCTGGCCATTGGGGCAGACCTGGTTGCTGGCGTCCAGTGTGCTGTACGCCGTGGCGGCGCTGGCTTGGTTCTGGTTGCTGGTACGCCTCAATAAACTGCGCAAGACGCCGGGGGGTGTAGGTAAATTCACCTTTGCCTTGGCGTTGTTCAGTTTTGTGTGTTTTATCGCGATTGCCGGGTTGATGGGGGCCAAGCCTGTTTAAGGCTTGAAACCGAGTCGCCCCGATCGCGAGCAAGCTCGCTCCCACAGGTTTTTGTGGAGTTCACAAAATTTGTGTTCGACATAGATCCCTGTGGGAGCGAGCTTGCTCGCGATAGCGGTTTCAGCCGCGCAGACTGATTACCGGCCAACCCCGCTTCTCGGCCTCGGCCCGCAAGTTCGGATCAGGATCAACCGCCACCGGATGGGTCACCTGCTCCAGCAACGGAAAATCATTCATCGAGTCGCTATAGAAGTAGCTGTCTTCCAGCGTATACCCGGTTTCCTCCAGCCAGCGATTCAAGCGCGTCACCTTGCCTTCGCGGAAGCACGGCACATCAATGCTGCGCCCGGTGTAGCGGCCGTCGACCATCTCGCACTCGGTGGCGATCAGGGTTTCGACGCCCAGGCGCACGGCAATCGGCCCGGTGACGAAGCGATTGGTGGCAGTGATGATCACCAGTTTGTCGCCGGCTGCGCGGTGTTTGGCCAAAAGGTCGATGGCCTTGGGCAGCACGATCGGTTCGATGCAGTCACGCATGTAATCGCTGTGCCACTGATCCAGCGTGGCCATTTCGGTGCGGCCGAGAACTTCCAGGCAGAAGTTCAGGTAAGCGGCATTATCGAGTTTGCCGGCCAGGTAATCCTGGTAGAACGCATCGTTGCGAGCCTTGTAGGCGACGGCGTCGAGAAAGCCGCGCTCGCACAGGTAATCGCCCCAAGCGTGATCGCTGTCACCGCCCAGAAGGGTGTTGTCCAAATCGAATAAAGCCAGGCGCATTGCAGTTACCCGCTGAAAAGTCAGTAAAAAGGCGACAAGAATACGGTCTTTTCACAAGAGTGCACATAAGGTAGGAACCTTCGTTGCCGCCTTCACAACCTTTGTGGAACAATGCGGCGACATGCGTTTGCGAGGTTGTTGCCGTGATCGACCCCGATGGTTTTCGCCCCAATGTCGGGATCATTCTGACGAATGACGCCGGCCAGGTGCTATGGGCTCGCCGAATCAATCAAGATGCCTGGCAATTTCCGCAGGGGGGAATCAACCCCGAAGAGACACCGGAAGACGCCTTGTACCGCGAGCTGAACGAAGAAGTGGGCCTTGAGCGCGAAGATGTTGAAATTCTTGCCTGCACCCGGGGCTGGTTGCGCTATCGTTTGCCGCAACGTCTGGTGCGTACCCACAGCCAACCGCTGTGCATCGGCCAGAAACAGAAATGGTTTCTCCTGCGCCTGATCTCCAACGAGCAGCGGGTGCGGATGGATTTGACCGGTAAACCGGAATTCGATGGCTGGCGCTGGGTCAGCTATTGGTATCCGTTGGGCCAGGTGGTGACATTCAAGCGCGAGGTGTATCGACGCGCTCTCAAAGAGCTTGCCCCGCGCCTTTTAGCGCGCGACTGACGACGGAGTTCGACCCCGAGCCATGCTCAATACGCTGCGCAAGATCGTCCAGGAAGTTAACTCCGCCAAGGATCTCAAGGCGGCGTTGGGGATTATTGTGTTGCGCGTCAAAGAGGCCATGGGCAGCCAGGTCTGCTCGGTCTACCTGCTTGACCCCGAGACCAACCGCTTCGTGCTGATGGCCACCGAGGGCTTGAACAAGCGCTCGATCGGTAAAGTCAGCATGGCACCCAACGAAGGTCTGGTTGGCCTGGTCGGTACGCGCGAAGAACCCCTGAACCTCGAAAACGCTGCGGATCACCCGCGCTACCGATACTTCGCCGAGACCGGTGAAGAGCGCTTCGCCTCATTCCTCGGGGCACCGATCATTCACCACCGCCGCGTTGTCGGCGTGTTGGTCATCCAGCAAAAAGAACGTCGCCAGTTCGATGAAGGTGAAGAAGCTTTCCTCGTGACCATGAGCGCGCAGCTCGCTGGCGTTATCGCCCACGCCGAGGCCACCGGTTCGATCCGCGGCCTGGGCCGTCAGGGTAAAGGCATTCAGGAGGCCAAGTTCATCGGCGTTCCGGGTTCGCCGGGTGCGGCAGTCGGTACGGCGGTGGTCATGCTGCCGCCCGCCGATCTGGACGTGGTGCCGGACAAGAACATCACCGACATCGACGCCGAACTCGGTTTGTTCAAGACCGCCATCGAAGGCGTGCGCGCCGACATGCGCACCTTGTCCGCCAAACTCGCCACGCAGCTGCGCCCGGAAGAGCGGGCCTTGTTCGACGTCTACCTGATGATGCTCGACGATGCCGCGCTGGGCAGCGAAGTCACCACCGTGATCAAGACCGGGCAGTGGGCCCAGGGCGCTTTGCGCCAGGTGGTCACCGATCACGTCAACCGTTTCGAATTGATGGACGACGCCTACCTGCGCGAGCGGGCCTCGGACGTCAAGGACCTTGGTCGGCGATTGCTGGCTTACTTGCAGGAAGAGCGTCAGCAAACCCTGGTCTACCCCGACAACACCATTCTGGTCAGCGAAGAACTGACGCCGGCGATGCTCGGCGAGGTGCCGGAGGGCAAGCTGGTCGGCCTGGTGTCGGTGCTCGGCTCAGGCAACTCCCACGTCGCCATCCTCGCCCGCGCCATGGGTATTCCGACCGTGATGGGCCTGGTCGACCTGCCGTACTCCAAGGTCGACGGCATCCAGATGATCGTCGATGGCTACCACGGCGAGGTCTACACCAACCCGAGTGAAGTGCTGCGCAAGCAGTTCGCCGAGGTGGTCGAGGAAGAGAAACAACTGGCCCTGGGGCTGGATGCGCTGCGCGATCTGCCGTGCGTGACGGTCGATGGCCACCGCATGCCGCTGTGGGTCAACACCGGTTTGCTGGCGGATGTGGCGCGGGCGCAGAAGCGCGGTGCCGAAGGCGTGGGCCTGTACCGCACCGAAGTGCCGTTCATGATCAACCAGCGTTTCCCGAGCGAAAAGGAACAACTGGCGATCTACCGCGAGCAGCTCGCCGCGTTTCATCCGCAACCGGTGACTATGCGCACCCTGGACATCGGTGGCGACAAGTCACTGTCATACTTCCCGATCAAGGAAGACAACCCGTTCCTCGGCTGGCGCGGCATTCGCGTCACCCTCGACCACCCGGAAATTTTCCTGGTGCAGACCCGCGCCATGCTCAAGGCCAGCGAAGGTCTGAACAACCTGCGCATCCTGCTGCCGATGATCTCCGGCACTCACGAGCTGGAAGAAGCCTTGCATCTGATCCACCGCGCCTGGGGCGAAGTCCGCGACGAAGGCTGCGACGTGCCGATGCCGCCGATTGGCGTGATGATCGAAATTCCGGCAGCGGTGTATCAGACCAAGGAGCTGGCTCGGCAAGTGGACTTCCTTTCGGTCGGTTCCAACGACCTGACCCAGTACTTGCTGGCCGTGGACCGCAACAATCCGCGGGTGGCCGATCTTTACGACTACTTGCACCCGGCAGTGCTTCAGGCGCTGCAGAACGTGGTGCGTGATGCCCATACCGAAGGCAAGCCGGTGAGCATCTGCGGCGAAATGGCCGGTGACCCAGCGGCGGCCGTGCTGTTGATGGCGATGGGCTTCGACAGCCTGTCGATGAACGCCACCAACTTGCCGAAAGTGAAGTGGATGCTGCGCCAGATCAACCTGAGCAAGGCCAAGGAATTGCTGGCGGAACTAATGACCATCGACAACCCGCAAGTGATTCACAGCTCGTTACAGCTGGCGCTGAAGAACCTCGGGTTGGCGCGGATGATCAATCCGGCGGCGATCAAGCCCCTCTGAAAGGCTGATGACCCCATCGCGAGCAAGCTCGCTCCCACAGGATCTCTGGCGTTCACAAAATTTGTGTTCACTGGATATCCTTGTGGGAGCGAGCTTGCTCGCGATGGGGCCAGTCCAGACAGCACACAACTACAGCCTGATCTCCACTTCCCCAAGATGCCCGCCATACGGCCCGAAACTGCGCTCGACCATATGCCGCGCCCTATCCGCCTGCACAATCAACGCCGTACTCGCCCGCGTTCCATAACTCTGACTGGCAATGAACACGCTCGACAGCAACGTCTCGGTGGCCAGCCCCACGCCGGTATCTGGCAACTCGGCAAGCGGTGCGGTCTGCGCATCGCTCAATAACGCCAACAGCGCCTGAGGCTGCGGATCATCCAGCACCTCGCTCAACGCCGCCTTGGCTTTGAGCAGTTTCGGCCACGGCGTATCCAGCCCGGCATTGGATAACCCGTAGACCCCCGGGGCCAGCATCACCGCTTCCGATTCCAGTTGATTGAAGTGCCAGAGCTCATTGGTATTGCCGACCAGCAGGTTAAAGCCACCATATTCCAGCGAACGGTCGACAACATCGGCTAAATAGTCGTCAATTGGCATTTCCCCTGTGAGAAAACGCGCCACCAGCTCCCCACGAGACTTGCGCCCCGGCGGTCGATGGGGATCGCGAATATTGGTCAGCGCCGCAAAACGTCCCTGGGCACCGACACCGAGCCAGGTGCCACCGGCCTCGAGGTCGCGCCCCGCATGTACGTGCGGCGCTTCGGGCCATGGCGCCAGAGGCAGGCTGGGGCGGGCGTAGAACTCATCGCGATTGGCCGCCACGACCAGCGGTTGGGCATGACCCGGGCGCCAGGCAAAGACAATCAGGCACATAAGGCTGTCCTTGTGTGTTTTTTGCTCACTGTACGCAGACATCGCTCATCGATCCATCGCCTTGCACAGTGGAGCTCGAGGCCATGCATCCGTTACCATGCCGCTCCGGTTTTGGGGATGCGGGCGGGACGACAATGGAATTTCTGCTCTATCTGGCGCTCGGCGCCTGTGCAGGTGTGCTCGCCGGGCTGTTTGGCGTGGGCGGCGGGATCATCATCGTCCCGGTGCTGGTGTTCAGCTTCAAGGCCCAAGGGTTCAATCCGTCGATCCTCACGCATCTGGCAGTGGGTACCTCCCTGGCGACGATCATCTTTACTTCGGTCAACGCGGTACGCGAGCATCACCGCCGTGGTGCCGTACGTTGGCCGATCTTCATGTGGATGACCGTCGGCATTCTGATCGGTGCCGGGTTCGGCGCGCTGACGGCGGAAGCGATTTCCGGTCCCAATCTGCAGAAACTCATTGGTGTATTTGCCCTGGTGATCGCCGCTCAGCTGGCGCTGGACGTTAAACCCAAGGCCAGCCGAACCGTGCCGGGCAAACTCGGTCTGACCGTGGCCGGCAGCGTGATTGGCTGGGCTTCGGCGATTTTCGGCATTGGCGGCGGTTCGTTGACCGTGCCATTCCTGACCTGGCGCAGCGTGCCGATGCAGCAAGCCGTGGCCACTTCATCGGCCTGCGGTCTGCCGATTGCCCTGGCCAGTGCATTGAGTTTCATGATTCTGGGCTGGCACGATCCGTTGCTCCCGGCCCATAGTCTCGGTTTCATTTATTTGCCGGCGTTGCTGGGCATTGCCCTGACCAGCATGGTCTTCGCCCGCTTCGGTGCGCGACTGGCCCACAACCTGTCGCCAAAGTTGCTGAAACGGCTGTTTGCCGCTTTGCTGTTCTGCGTCGGTCTGAACTTTCTAGTCTGAAGCATCTGCTCTGACGGGCAGCGCAATCCTGGCTTAATCCTGAGGTGGCAGCGTCGCCCGGGAATTTTTAAGATTTGAACTCTAACGAGGAGTCGCAATGCTGCCTTACCCGCAGATCGACCCGGTGGCCCTGGCCATCGGTCCGCTGAAAATCCACTGGTACGGTCTGATGTACCTGATCGGCATCGGCGGCGCCTGGCTGCTGGCGTCCCGCCGGTTGAACCGCTTCGACCCGACCTGGACCAAGGAGAAACTCTCCGACATGGTGTTCTGGATGTCGATGGGGGTGATCGTCGGCGGGCGACTGGGTTACGTGCTGTTCTACGATCTGAGCGCTTACCTGGCCAACCCGACGCTGATTTTCGAAGTGTGGAAGGGCGGCATGTCGTTCCACGGCGGTTTCATCGGTGTGATGCTGGCGGCGTTGTGGTTCGGTAAAAAGAACAACAAGTCGTTCTTCCAGCTGATGGATTTCGTTGCGCCGATGGTGCCGATTGGCCTGGGTGCCGGTCGTATCGGCAACTTTATCAATGCCGAGCTGTGGGGCAAGCCGACCGACGTGCCGTGGGCAATGATCTTCCCGCCGTTCAGCGACCCGGCGCAGTTGCCGCGTCACCCGTCGCAGCTGTACCAGTTCGCCCTCGAGGGCGTGGCACTGTTCCTGATCCTCTGGCTGTTCTCGCGCAAGCCACGTCCGACCATGGCGGTATCGGGGATGTTCGCGCTGTTCTATGGCATCTTCCGCTTCATCGTCGAGTTCGTCCGCGTACCGGACGCCCAGCTGGGCTATCTGGCCTGGAACTGGCTGACCATGGGCCAGGTGCTGTGCGTGCCGATGATCGTCGGCGGGCTGTTCCTGATCTGGCTGGCCTATCACCGCGCCCCGGCGACTCCAGCGGCAGCCGTATAAAATCGAACCCCGGGGCTTGGGTCCCGGGTTCAAGGACACAGGTAATTCATGAAGCAATATCTCGAACTGGTCGCCCACGTCATCAAGAACGGCACCAAGCAGGCCAACCGTACCGGCGTGAACACCATCAGTTTTCCCGGTGCGATGCTGCGTTATGACCTGCAGGAAGGTTTTCCGGCGATCACCACGCGCAAGATGGCGTTCAAATCGGCCATCGGCGAAATGTGCGGATTCCTGCGTGGCGTGAACAACGCTGCCGAATTCCGCGCATTGGGCTGCAAGGTCTGGGACCAGAACGCCAACGAAAACGCCCAGTGGCTGGCCAACCCGTTCCGCCAGGGCGAAGACGACCTCGGCGAAATCTACGGCGTGCAATGGCGCAAATGGCCGGCGTACAAGCAGATCCCGGTCAGCAACCCGGCTGCCATCGAGCAGACTCTGAAGCAAGGCTACCGCCAGATTGCCGAAGGCGAGGAGGACGGCCAGACCTACGTGGTGCTGTACAAGGCCATCGACCAGGTCCGCCAGTGCGTCGATACCATCATCAAGGACCCGGGCAGCCGCCGTATCCTCTTCCACGGCTGGAACTGCGCCCAGCTCGATGAAATGGCCCTGCCACCGTGCCACCTGCTGTATCAGTTCCACCCGAATGTCGAGACCAGGGAGATTTCCTTGACCCTCTACATCCGCTCCAACGACCTGGGCCTGGGCACGCCGTTCAACCTCACCGAAGGTGCTGCTCTGCTGAGCCTGATCGGTCGCCTGACGGGCTACACGCCGCGCTGGTTCACCTATTTCATCGGTGATGCCCACGTCTACGAAAACCACCTGGACATGCTCAACGAACAGCTCAAGCGCGAGCCGTTCCCGATGCCGAAACTGGTGATTTCCGAGCGTGTGCCGGAGTTTGCCAAGACTGGTGAGTATCAGCCGCAATGGCTGGAGCTGGTGGAACCGAGCGATTTCTCGCTGGAAGGCTACGAGCACCACGCGCCGATGACCGCGCCGATGGCGGTCTAAAAAACCACCAACGACCCTGTGGGAGCGAGCTTGCTCGCGATAGCGATTTGTCAGTCACATCAATGTTGAATGTGCCGCCGTCATCGCGAGCAAGCTCGCTCCCACAGGGTTTTGCGGTGTGCTTAGTGGCCGTGACTGCGGCCCACATGGGAATGCCCCACCTCCGTCGCCACCACCCCGCCGCTCACTTCCAGCCGCTGCAAAATCCCGCATTGATCGATACCCGGTCCCTCGTCGCAGCGTTGGCGCAGCTCGAGCAGTTGTGTCTGCAAGGCCAGCAAGCCGTCGATCCGCGCCCTGACGTGGTGGATGTGCTCGTCGATCAGTGCGTTGACGCTTTCGCACTGGTCTTGCGGGCTGTCGCGAAACGCCAGCAGGCTGCGGATTTCTTCAAGCGTCATGTCGAGGGTGCGACAGTTACGGATGAAGGTCAGGCGCTCGGCGTGGGCCTGGGTGTAAACGCGATAATTGCCGTCACTGCGGGCTGGTTCCGGCAGCAGGTACTCGCGCTCGTAGTAGCGGATCGTTTCCACGGCGCAGTCCGTGAGTTTCGCCAATTCTCCAATTTTCATGACAACAATCTCCAAAACTCCAGAATGGGTGCTTGACCCTATAGTGGCTACAGGGTCTTTACTTGGCAACAGGCACTCTTATGGACGTAACCAATGAGCGATTCCCTGCACTCCCACAAACCCGGGGCTGAACACGAGCACAGCCACAAGCTCAAGCCCGTGCAAAAACATGGGCACGGCGGTCACGACGACTCCTGCTGCTCATCTAAAGCGGCAGCGCCTGCGCTGGTAAAACTGAGCGAATCGCCGACGATTGGCGCTAGGCTGAGTAGTTTCCGTATCGAGGCAATGGACTGTCCGACCGAACAGACGCTGATCCAAAATAAGCTAAGCAAACTGACCGGGGTACAGCAGCTGGAGTTCAATCTGATTAATCGGGTGCTTGGTGTGACCCACGATTTGCCCGGTATCGAGCCGATCGTCGAGGCCATCAAGTCCTTGGGCATGCAGGCCGAGCCGATGGACCAGGGGGCTGAAACCCCGACCCCGGCGCCCCGGCAAAAGCCGTGGTGGCCCTTGGCGCTGTCCGGTGTTGGTGCATTGCTGGCAGAAGTTATCCACTTCACCGGTTCCGCCCCGAACTGGTTGGTGGCGGTCATCGCGCTGGTCTCGATTCTCAGTGGCGGCCTTGGTACTTACAAAAAAGGCTGGATCGCCCTTAAAAACCGCAACCTGAACATCAACGCCCTGATGAGCATTGCCGTGACCGGCGCGGTTCTGATCGGCCAGTGGCCGGAAGCGGCGATGGTGATGTTCCTGTTCACTGTGGCCGAGTTGATCGAAGCCAGGTCCCTCGACCGTGCGCGTAACGCCATCGGCGGCCTGATGCAGATGACCCCGGACACGGCGACGGTGTTGCAGGCTGACGGGGGCTGGCTTGAGCAGGGTGTAAAAACCATTGGGCTTGGCGCGCGGGTACGGGTCCGTCCCGGTGAGCGTATCGGCCTGGACGGCGAAGTGCTGTCCGGTCGCTCGACCATCGACCAGGCGCCAATCACCGGTGAAAGCCTGCCGGTGGAAAAAACCGTCGGCGACAAAGTCTTCGCCGGCACCATCAATCAGGCCGGATCCCTGGAATATGAAGTAACCGCTGCGGCTGACAACTCGACCCTGGCGCGCATTATCCACGCCGTCGAGCAGGCTCAGGGCGCGCGGGCGCCGACCCAGCGTTTCGTCGACAGCTTCTCGAAAATCTACACCCCGGCAGTGTTCATCCTGGCCTTGGCCGTGGCGGTGATCCCGCCAATGTTCATGGGCGCGTTGTGGTTCGACTGGATCTACCGGGCGCTGGTGCTGCTGGTGGTGGCCTGCCCCTGTGCGCTGGTGATTTCCACGCCGGTGACCATCGTCAGTGGCCTCGCGGCGGCGGCGCGCAAAGGCATCCTGGTCAAGGGCGGCGTCTATCTGGAAGGCGGTTACAAGCTCGACTACCTGGCCCTGGACAAGACCGGCACCATCACCCACGGCAAACCGGTGCAGACCGATTACCTGTCGCTGGATCCGACCGCCGACGATTCGGCGCCTGCCATTGCCGCCGCGCTGGCCAGGCGCTCGGATCACCCGGTTTCCCAGGCCATTGCCAAAGCGGCTGTGGATAACCAAACAGCGACGCTGATTGTGGATAACTTCGAAGCGCTGGGCGGGCGCGGTGTGCGCGGCGAAATCAACGGCCAGCTCTACCATTTGGGCAACCATCGACTGGTGGAGGATCTGGGGCTGTGCTCGCCGGCGCTGGAAGAGAAACTGTTCGCCCTTGAAAAACAGGGCAAGTCGGTGGTGCTGCTGCTTGATCAGTCCGGGCCATTGGCGCTGTTCGCCGTCGCCGATACGGTAAAAGCGTCCAGCCGCGAAGCCATCCGGCAACTGCATGACCTGGGCATCAAAACCCTGATGCTCACGGGTGATAACGTCCACACCGCGCAAGCCATTGCCGCGCAAGTCGGCATCGACGAGGCCAAGGGCGACCTGTTGCCAGGCGACAAATTGCAGGCTGTCGAGGCTCTTTATGCCCAAGGGCATCGGGTCGGCATGGTCGGCGACGGCATCAACGACGCGCCTGCACTGGCGCGTTCCGAGATCGGTTTCGCCATGGCCGCCGCTGGCACCGATACCGCGATCGAGACCGCCGATGTCGCCCTGATGGACGACGATCTGCGAAAAATTCCGGCATTCATTGGCCTGTCGCGGCAGACATCAAGCATCCTCAAGCAGAACATCGCCCTGGCTTTGGTCATCAAGGCGATCTTTCTTGGGGTAACCTTCGCCGGGCTCGCTACCATGTGGATGGCAGTGTTCGCCGACATGGGCGTGAGTTTGCTGGTGGTGTTCAACGGTTTGCGCCTGCTGCGCAAGTAAAGGATGAGGGACGGTTGTGCTGAGTGCGGAGCTGAAGGCGTTTTACATGGTGGCCCGCCTGGGCAGCATTACCCAGGCTGCAAAAAAGCTTGGCCTGAGCCAGCCGACGGTGACGACGCAGATCCGCAACCTCGAAAGCCAGTATTCGGTCGAGCTGTTCTACCGTGGTGGCCGGCGTCTCAGTGTCAGCGAGGAGGGCGCGCGGCTGCTGCCGATGGTCAAGGTGCTGATGCAGCAGGAAGCCGACATCGAGTTTTTCCTGCGTAACTGCGGCCAGGTCCAGGGCACATTGCGCATTGCTGCCACGGCGCCGTATTACATCCTCGACCTGGTAAAAACATTCCGCGAACGTCTGCCGCAAGTGGAGGTGTCGGTGGAAATCGGCAACTCCCAACAGGTGCTTGAAGCGCTGGAGGATTATCGGGTCGATGTCGCGGCGTCGTCGCAGTTACTCGATGACGCACGGCTGATTCGCCGGGTACTCGGCAGCGATCCGCTGGTGTTGGCCGTGCATCGCAATCATCCGCTGGCGGTTCACGATCACGTTTCGCTCAGTGCATTGGCCGGGCATACCCTACTGATGCGCGAACCGGGTTCGACCACCCGTCGCCTGACCGAAGAGTTGCTGGCCAGTGCTGGCGTATGTTTTGGGCCGCTGCTGGAAATCGGCAGCCGCGAATCGATCCGCGAAGCGGTACTGCGCAACATCGGTATCAGCATCATTGCCCGCCAGGAAGTGCCCCATGATCCGCAGCTGCGGGTGCTGACCATCGAGAATGCGCCGCAGATTCCCGAATACCTGTACTGCCTCAAGGAGCGCAAAAACGCGCGACTGCCGGCGGCGTTTCTGGGGTTGGCGCAGGAAATGGCCCCGGTCTGAGATCTTTGGCGGCTGTTCAGGCCTCATCGCTGGCAAGCCAGCTCCTACAGGGGAATGCGAAACCTTGTAGGAGCTGGCTTGCCAGCGAAGGCGTCAGTCCTGACAACACAGCACCTGAACCAAAATCCTTGAATACCACTATCGGCGGTTTTTGCCTTACTGCCACATGACGGACTCATTACAACTCTAGGATGGCCCCATCTGCCAGATGAGGTCCGTCCATGAACAACCCGATCGCAACTGCCTTGACCAACCCCGGCGCACCGATGAAAGTGCGCGGAGTGCAGAAGCGCTTTGGCGCCTTCACGGCGCTGGATAACGTTTCCCTCGACGTGGCGGCCGGTGAGCTGGTGTGTCTGCTCGGCCCTTCGGGCTGTGGCAAGACCACCTTGCTGCGCTGCATCGCCGGTCTTGAGAAGCAGGACAGCGGCGAGTTGTACTTGGGTGATCGCGACGTTTCCCACCTGGCACCCCAGGCGCGGGACTACGGCATTCTGTTCCAGTCCTACGCCTTGTTCCCCAACCTCACCGTCGAAGCGAACATTGCCTATGGCCTCGCCGGCAGCGGTCGCGACGAAGTGCGCCGTCGTGTCGGTCAGATGCTGGAACTGGTCGGCCTGACCGGTAGCGAGAAAAAATACCCGGGCCAGTTGTCCGGCGGGCAGCAGCAACGTGTGGCGCTGGCCCGCGCCCTGGCGCCTGCGCCTTCGTTGTTGTTACTGGACGAACCGATGTCGGCCCTCGATGCCCGGGTGCGCGAGCATCTGTGCACCGAACTGCGCCAACTGCAACGCAACCTCGGCATCACCACCCTGATGGTCACCCACAATCAGGACGAGGCCATGCTGATGGCCGACCGTATCGCCGTGATGAACAACGGCAAGGTCGAGCAGTACGCCACGCCGCAGGAAATCTACAACCGTCCGGCCACGCCATTCGTGGCGGAGTTCGTCGGCCAGGGTAACTGGTTGCCGTTCCAGCGCAGTAGCGACAGCCACGCTCAGGTCGGCGGAATGAGCATGCGACTGGCCGATGGCGGCGCCAAGACCGCCTCGGGCCGTTTGTTCTGCCGTCCGGAAGCGATCAACGTCAACCCGCTGGTGCATGAGGAAAACCTGTTCCCCGCCAAGGTTCGTGAAATCACCTTCCTCGGCAACCGCTGCCGCATGAGCTTCGAGCTCGATCAATTGCCGGGCCACGCACTGTTGGCGGAACTGGCGCCGGAAGCCATGCCGCGCCTTGGCGCCCAGCAGATCATGGTCGCCTTGCCGCCGCGCAGCCTGCAGGTGTTTGCCTGATGAGCGCGAACATCGCGCTGCCGCTGCCACACAAGCAGTTGCGGCAGACCACCCGTGCCGAAATCGGTGACCGGCTTTTCGTGGTCGGCGGAAAAGTCCTTCTGTTGGTGTTGTTGGGTGTTGCCGTATTGATGCCGTTGCTGGCGATCTTCTGGCGTGGTTTCAGCGCCGAGGCCGGGCAGGGCGGTGGCTGGGTCGCCGCGAAAGAGCTGGTGACCAGCGAGAACTTCCACTGGCTCCTGGGCAATAGCCTGAAAGTTTCCCTCAGCGTCGCGGCCATCGTCGTACCGCTGGCCTACCTGTTTGCCTACGCCCTGCAACGCACCTTGATTCCGGCTAAAGGCATCTGGCGTGGCATTTCGCTGCTGCCATTGATGGCGCCATCAATGCTGCCCGGCATCGCGTTGGTTTATCTGTTCGGCAATCAGGGCATGTTGCGCGGCCTGCTTTCGGACAACATCTACGGCTTCTGGGGCATTGTGCTCGGCGAGGTCATCTACACCTTCCCGCACGCCTTGATGATTCTTCTGTCGGCCCTGTCCCTGGCCGATGCGCGACTGTTCGACGCCGCCTCCAGCATGGGCGCCAGCCCGGCCAAAGCCTTCCGCAGCATCACTTGGCCGGCGACCCGTCAGGCCGTGTTCGCCGCGTTCTGTCTGGTGTTCACCCTGACCATCACTGACTTCGGTGTACCGGTGGTGGTCGGTGGCGACTATCAAGTGTTGGCGCTGGAAGCCTACAAGGCGGTGGTCGGCCAGCAACAGTTCGGTCGCGGGGCGTTGATCGGCATGGTGTTGTTGCTGCCGGCGCTGTTCAGCTTCGGCGTCGATGCCTGGTTGCGTCGTCGTCACGGCGACTCCATGAACGGTCGCGCCCAAGTGTTCAAACCCGCGCCGTCGAAGCTGCGCGACAGCTGCTACCTGGCCATCGTGTTGCTGATCTGCGCCGCGCTCCTGCTGGTGTTCAGCATGGCGGTGTTCTCCTCGCTGGTGAAGTTCTGGCCGTACAACCTGTCGCTGTCGCTCAACCACTATCAGTTCAACGAAACCGCCGGCGGTGGCTGGCTGGCCTACGGCAACAGCCTGAAGATGGCCCTGGGCACGGCGTTGATCGGCAGCCTGCTGATTTTCACCGGCGCCTACCTGATGGAAAAAACCAGGGGCCAGCGCGGCCTGAACCTGACCTTGCGCATGCTCAGTTTCGTACCGATGGCGGTGCCGGGCCTGGTGCTGGGGTTGGGTTACGTCTTCTTCTTCAATCTCACCGGCAACCCGTTGCATGTGCTGTACGGGACCATGACCCTGCTGATCGTCTGCACCATTGCCCACTATTTGACCACCGCGCAAATGACCGCCACCACCGCGCTGCGCCAACTCGACGCCGAGTTCGAAGCCGCCGCGCTGTCGCTCAAGGCGCCGCTGTACCGACACTACCTGCGAGTCACCGTGCCGATCTGCCTGCCGGCGTTGCTGGACATCGTGCGCTACCTGTTCGTCTCGGCCATGACCACCGTTTCGGCGGCGATCTTTCTCTACAGCCCCGACACCATCCTCGCGGCGGTGGCGGTGCTGAACATGGACGACGCCGGCAACGTCGGCGGTGCGGCAGCGATGTCGACCCTGATCCTGATTACCTCGGCGGGCGTGTCCCTGCTGCTGGCCTGGGCCTCGCGGGGTTTGCTGCGCCGCTCCCAGGCCTGGCGGCAGACGGCACCCGGTCAATGATCTGTACAACCCACTCAACTCAACAACAGGAAAAGATCATGTTCAAGCCTATGGCCCTGGCCGCTGCTGTCCTCACCGCTTTCAGCCTGAACGCCTTCGCGGCGAAAACCGAGTTGACGGTGTACACCGCCCTCGAAGCCGAACAACTGAAGACCTACAAAGAGGCTTTCGAGAAGACCAACCCGGACGTCGAAATCAAGTGGGTGCGTGACTCCACCGGCATCATCACCGCCAAACTGCTGGCCGAAAAAGCCCGTCCACAGGCGGATGCTGTGTGGGGTCTGGCCGCTTCCAGCCTGGCGATCCTCGATCAGCAAGGCATGCTGCAAAGCTATGCACCGAAGGATCTGGGCAAGATCGGCGCGAACTACCGCGACGCCGCCAACCCGCCAGCCTGGGTCGGCATGGACGTCTGGGCCGCAACCATTTGCTTCAACACCGTTGAAGCCGAGAAGCTGGGCCTGACCAAGCCAGTGAGCTGGCAGGACCTGACAAAGCCTGAGTACAAAGGCAAGATCGTCATGCCGAACCCGGCATCGTCCGGCACCGGTTTCCTCGACGTCAGCGCCTGGCTGCAAACCTTCGGCGAGAAGCAGGGTTGGGCCTACATGGACGGCCTGCACCAGAACATCGGGCAGTACGTTCACTCCGGCTCCAAGCCTTGCAAACTGGCGGCGGCTGGCGAATTCCCGATCGGTATTTCCTTTGAATACCCAGCCGTTCAGCTGAAGCGCCAGGGCGCACCGCTGGACATCATCCTGCCGAAGGAAGGTTTGGGCTGGGAGATCGAAGCGACTGCCGTGATCAAGGGCACTACCCACGAAGAAGCGGCGAAGAAACTGGCTGACTTCTCCGCCAGCCCTGAGGCAATGGAGCTCTATAAAGAAAACTTTGCCGTACTCGCCCAGCCTGGCATCGCCAAGCCACAGACCGAACTGCCAGCCGACTACGAACAGCGCCTGATCAAGAATGACTTCGTCTGGGCTTCGAAGAACCGCGACGAGATCCTGACCGAGTGGCGCAAGCGCTATGACGGCAAGTCCGAGAAAGTGGCGGCCAAGTAAGGTCTTTATCGGCTGACAGGGCCTCATCGTCGGAACGCCGCCCGGACCAAGCTCGCTCCCACAGGGGATGTGCGTCGAACACAAAACCAATGTGGGAGCGAGCTTGCTCGCGATGGCGGTCTCGAACTCAGGACAAAACTCCATGACACAACACAACGACATGCTGATCGTCGGCGCCGGCATCCTGGGTTTGTCCCATGCGTATGCCGCCGCCAAACGCGGTCTCAAGGTCACGGTTTTCGAGCGCAGCGAAACGCCCCTCGGCGCTTCGGTGCGCAACTTCGGCCAGGCACTGGTCACTGGCCAACCGCCGGGACCGATGCTGGAACTGGCCCGCGCCAGTCGCGGAATCTGGGGCGACTGGGCACAGCTCGCCGGCCTGCAACTCAGGCGCAATGGCTCGTACCTGTTCGCCCGCACCGAAGCGGAAGAACAGTTGCTGGAAGCCTTCTGCGAGGGCCGCGCCGTCGAACACGGTTACCGCGTCGACCTGTTGCGCGGCGCTGCGCTGCGCGATTTGTACGGCGGTCAGTTCCGCCATCACCGCGCTGCGTTGCATGGCATGGACGATCAGCAACTGTATTCCCGCGAAGCGATTCCGGCGCTGATCGACTTCCTGCGCCGCGACCTGGGTGTCGAGTTTCATTTCTCTACCCTGGTGCACGATATCGAGCCGGGTCGCCTGCACAGCACCGCCGGCAGCTTCAGTGCCGAGCAGATCATCGTCTGCTCCGGCCACGATTATCAGACGTTGCTGGCCGAACAGATCGCCGAACTCGAGCCGCAAATCTGCCGCCTGCAAATGCTCCGCGCCCGCCCGCGAATCAACCTCAACCTGCAACACGCGTTGCTCACCGGTTTGAGTTGCGTGCACTACGGCGCCTTCGCCGACTTGCCGGAGGCTGCGGCGGTGCAGGCAGAAATCCTGCAGTACGCGCCGCATCTGCACGAAAACGGCATCCACCTGCTGATCAGCCCGACGCCCTATGGCGAATTGATCATTGGCGATTCGCACCATTACGGCAGCGATCCGTCGCCCTTCAATGCCGAGCAGGTCGACGACTGGATGATCGAACTGGCCGAGCAGACCCTGGGCTGCAAGGTGCAAGTGGTCGAACGCTGGCAGGGTGTCTATGGTTCACGGGGGCCGGGACCGTTCTCGTTCCTGCGCCCGGCAAAAGGCCTGGGCGTGGCGTTGATGCACACCGGTGTCGGCATGAGCGTCGGGCCGGCGATGGCTGAACGAAACATCGCAGCTGTGTTGGGGGAAATCTGACGGAGCGCAATGAACAAGTGATTGCCGAGGTGTTCGGTTTGTACGAGCGTTTTGGCGACAGCGATTACATCGGCGAACCGGTGTCGCAGATCGAGCACATGTCCCAGGCGGCGGAGCTGGCCATGGCCGAAGGCTTCGACGATGAAGTGATTCTGGCGGCGTTCTTTCACGACATCGGGCATATCTGCGCGGAAAGTGCGGAGAATATGGGCGGCTTCGGTGTGGTCGGCCATGAGCGCCTGGGGGCCGACTACCTACGCCGCGCCGGCTTCAGCGAGCGCATGGCGCGGCTGGTCGAATACCACGTACAGGCCAAGCGTTATCTGACGCTAGTGGAGCCTGGCTACTACCAGCGCCTGAGCGAAGCCAGTTGCCGGACCCTGGAATATCAGGGCGGGGTGATGACGACTGTAGAGGCTGAAGCGTTCGGGCAGGACCCGCTGTGTGCCGTGAGTTTGCGCATGCGCCAGTGGGATGAACTGGCCAAAGAGATGCATGTGCCGGTCATCGATTTGGCAATCCTGAAACGTAAGGCCGAGTCATTGCTGGAACGGAATCAGGAGTCCCGTGTTCAGTGAACAAGGCAGACAAACAATAGCGAAACACCTTACGCAGTGTGTTGGCTTGCGCTGACAGAACCGGGATCTGCGGTGGGGGTAGGTTTGACATTCATTTAACAGGCAAGGAATGCTCATGCGCTATTTGAAAGTCACCGCCCAGGATCGCGTCGGCAACGGTTGCGCCGATTCCGTGTTGCTGCAGTTTTACGAACAGGTCGGAAAATCGTGGGAAGACCAGGAAATGAACAAGGCTTTCGCCGTGGACTTCAACGCCGACGGCAAAGTGGACTACAAGATGGGAGATGTCACCAACAATGGTAGGGAAAACACAGTTGACCAACGTTTACTGGAGACCTTCGCCAATACCTATCTGAAGTTTCACTGGTTCAATCGTGGCGCCACCTGGAGCCGCTATCTCAAGATTTTTGCCGAAGATTTTCACCGCGACGGAACGCCAAATGTGGTTCGTCTGCAATTGCATGAAGGCACTGGTCTGGCGTCGGATCGCACGCAGGTGTCCTGGAGTGCAGTGTTCGACGTGGACAATGACGGCACGCTCGATTGCAGCGTTCAGGGCGATGTCAATCGCGATGGTCTGTTCGACAAGGTTGACCAGGTTCTGGTGAAACAGTTGGCAGGCACGTTTCTCAAGTTCAACTGGCGCTGATCATGAGAGCGGCAGAGGGTTGTGCTTTGCAGGGCTAAAGCTGCTGCGCCAACGCCTCAACCTGTTCCTGCCGCTCCGCCTGATTTAGTTTGGAATGAGGATTGAGCGAGGACCACTGCGGATGTGCCCGGGCTTTGTTCAGAGCCTCGGGCAGTTTGCCTTCACGCCAGCTCTTGTCCTGTGGCGCGGCGACCTGAATGCTGTCCATCGCCGCATGCCCACGGGCGTTGAGCGCTTGCAGCAATTGCCGCTGACGCAGCGCCAACAGCCGCAGCACGTTGTCGTCCACCGTCAGTTCGCGCTGGCCCTTGACCTTGCCGAGCAAGCGCCTGCCGTAACTGCGCGCGGTTTGCAGCGCACCGCCGGCGATGGCACCGGCCAGTGCGGCGGTGCCGAGGGTAATGCCGCCCACCAGCAAATCGACCCCGGCCCCCGCAGCAGCACCCGCCGCGATCCCGCCGCCGACGCGCACGCCCAGTTGCTTGAGAGTTTCCGGGTTGAACAGGTCATTGCCCCAACGGCCGTCGAGCAGCGGTAAATCACTGGCCGCGGCGTCCTGTGGGCGGAAAGCGTAGAGTTTGAGCAGGGCCTCGACGCAACGCTGTTCCCGTTGTCGCACGGACTTGCGCAGTTCGCTGATGGCTTGTTGTTCCTGCTCGGCTTCACTGACCACACTGCGTCGGCAAGCCGCGCAATCAATCAGCAATTCGGCAATCAATCGCTCTGCGCTTTGTTGGCGGGCCAGGCGTTGAGCCTGCTGATCGGCGATCAGGCGTTCCAGTTGCGGTCGGGCAGACTCCAGCAGCAGGGCGAGACTTTCATAAAGTCGACGCTCGCCATCCTCCGGCGGCGCGACGCTGTCAAAGCGCACCAAGGCATGCAAACCCAGCCGCGCCAGCGCTTCACGCCATGCCGGCTCGCGATGGTTGGCGCTGCTGACGAAGTTCAGCACCGGCAGCAAGGGTTTGCCGCAACTGGCCAGCACTTCCAGTTCGTCGCGATACTTGGCCAGCACCGGCTCCCGGGCGTCGATCACATAAAGCCCGGCGTCCGACGCCAGCAACTGGCGCAGCACCTTGGCCTCCTGTTCGAAGCGTTGCCGGGCTTCGCTACCCTCGAGGAAGCGCGCCAGGCGTGCCGGGCCGTCGAGGCGTTCACCGGGACGCTCCAGGCGTTCGAGGTAATCGAGCAGGGCTATGGCGTCTTCCAGTCCGGGGGTGTCATAGAGGTCGAGCAACGGCTCGCCGTCCACTGACAATCGTGCGCCCTCGACATGCCGTGTGGTGCTGGGGCGATGGGACACTTCACCGAAGCCGACGTCACGAGTCAGGGTACGCAGCAACGAGGTTTTGCCGACATTGGTGTGGCCGACCACGGCGAGTTTCAGAGGCTGTTTCCAGGCGTCAGTCATGACCCGTCTCCAGCCAGTTCATCGGTGCACAATCGGCAAACGGCAGCTCAAGCTGTTGCAGCGCCACGTGCCAGTCGCCCAGGCGTTCGGCGTCCAGCGCTTCACCGGGGGGCGCCTGCAACAACCACACGCGGGTGGCGCTGGCGCTGCGGGCCAGTTCGGCAATCAAGGCCAGGCTGCCGCGATCCGGCGAACGCCGTGGATCGCACGCAATGGCCAGGCGCGCCGGGGGAAAGCGGCTCAGTTGTTCGAGGAGTTTGTGCCGCGATTCGCGGCTGTCGAGGATGCCGACGTTGCTGACGTTTTTCGGCAGTTGTGGCGGCCACGGGCGGTCGTCGTCCAGCTCGATGGCGACCAATAGAGCACCATCACTTTGTTGTTCGCTGACGCCGCCTTCCACGCGATGCAGTTGCGCCGGTGCCGCATCGCTGACGCCGAGGCGCTCGCTGGTGGGCATCAAGCGCTCGCGCAGTTGTGCGTAACCGGGCAGGTTCAAATCCAGACGTAGCGCCGTTTGCCCCGTTTTCCAGCGCCACAGGCAAAACAGCGCCAGCAGCAGGCGCGGCACAACGCCGTAGACCAGCAAGATGCCGACCAGCCACGCAGCCCAGGCCTGACGGGCACTTTCGATGTTCAGTGCGGCATCGCCACTGGCGCGGATCATTTCTTCGGTCGGCACGCTGAAGCCGAGCAGAGCCGGTAGCACGCCAAACGCCTGAGTGACGGCGATAAAGGTGTCGGCACTGAGGATCGTGGTTTCCCAGACAAAACCGTAGCGCCGGGTCGCCATCAGCGTCAGCAGAATGACCAGGGCGCTGAGCATCGCCAGCAACCACAGGCCGTTGACCAGCACGCCGATAGCCCAGCGATTGAGTTTCTGGCGTTGCAGCAACAGGAGCAGGGCCGGTGCCAGTTGTGCGGCTTTGGCATCACGCGCAAGTTTTTCACTTAGCCACAGCCACAGGCGTCCGAGGCTGGCGCCTTGTTCGCCGGCGAACACCAGTCCCAGGGCCCAGCTCAGCAGCAGGATCAGATTGAGCCCGAGCAGGCTGCCCAAGGCCCAGAACACATTCACCGGGTGCAGGCCGTCGCCCATTGCAGCAAAGGCCAGGCCGGCGCCGCTGATCACCGCCAGCACCGCCATTACCATCAGCGCCAGTCGCGCGCCTTGCAGCCAGTGTTTGAGAGCATCGCTCAAGCCATCGCGCTCGGCCAGCCACAGGGCCCGGCGTTGAATGCGCGACGGCAAATCGCCGCCGGCGCTGCGGGCCAGCCGGTTGGCTTCAAGGTCTTCCAGGGGGCCTGCGTGTTCTTCGCGCAGTCGAATGGTTTCTGTCAGCCAGAGGGTATTGAGTTCAGTCACGCGGCATCCCGTCGCTTAATTGAGCTGTGAGCATAACCGCTGTGGCGCTTATCGGCGAAAGCGAGGCTCTGGTATCCTCGCGGGCATGACTAAATCACTCCCCCTCAGCCTGATCGCAGCCCTCGGTGAAAACCGTGTGATCGGCGTCGACAACAGCATGCCCTGGCACTTGCCGGGGGACTTCAAATATTTCAAGGCCACCACGCTCGGCAAGCCGATCATCATGGGCCGCAAGACCTGGGACTCCCTCGGTCGTCCGTTGCCGGGCCGCTTGAACATTGTGGTCAGCCGTCAGGTGGATCTGGTGCTGGAAGGCGCGGAGGTTTATCCGTCGCTGGAAGCTGCCGTCGTTCGCGCCGAAGAATGGGCGAAGGAACAGGGCGTTGATGAGCTGATGCTGATTGGTGGTGCGCAGTTGTATGCGCAAGGGCTGGCGCAGGCTGATCGGCTATACCTGACTCGCGTGGCGCTGAGCCCGGAAGGGGACGCTTGGTTTCCGGAGTTTGATTTGAACCAGTGGAAACTGGTGTCGAATGTGCCGAACCCGGCCGAAGGCGAAAAACCTGCGTACAACTTCGAAGTCTGGGAAAAAGCCTAAAAGCATCGCGAGCAAGCTCGCTCCCACAGTGTTTTGAGGTGAATCACAAATTGTGTGAACACCACAGATCCCTGTGGGAGCGAGCTTGCTCGCGATAGCGGTCTATCAGGCGCCGATCAAGCCTGCGCCAACGCCAAATGCTCATCCGCATCCAACAGCGCTTTATCAGTCTGCTGCATCACCTGACTGGTAATCGCCCCCGCCGTCATCGACCCACTGACATTCAACGCCGTACGCCCCATATCAATCAGCGGCTCGACCGAAATCAGCAACGCCACCAGTGACACCGGCAAGCCCATCGCCGGCAGCACGATCAGCGCGGCGAACGTCGCACCGCCGCCAACCCCGGCCACACCGGCCGAACTCAGCGTGACAATCGCCACCAGCGTTGCGATCCACAGCGGGTCCAGCGGGTTGATGCCCACAGTCGGCGCTACCATCACCGCCAACATCGCCGGGTACAGGCCGGCACAACCGTTCTGGCCAATGGTTGCGCCAAACGAAGCGGCGAAACTGGCGATGGACTGCGGAATGCCCAGACGACTGGTCTGCGCCTCGATGCTCAACGGAATCGTCGCAGCGCTGGAGCGGCTGGTGAAGGCAAACGTCAGCACCGGCCAGATCTTGCGGAAGAAACGCAGCGGGTTGATCCCGGCGGCCGACACCAGCACGCCATGCACCACAAACATCAGACCGAGGCCGATGTAAGAAACCACGACAAAACTGCCGAGCTTGATGATGTCTTGCAGGTTCGAGCCGGCGACCACTTTGGTCATCAGCGCCAACACGCCGTACGGGGTCAGCTTCATCACCAGGCGCACCAGTCGCATGACCCAGGCTTGCAGGGTGTCGATGGCGTTGATCACCTTCTGACCTTTCTCGACATCATCCTTGAGCAACTGCAGGGCCGCGACACCCAGGAACGCAGCGAATATCACCACGCTGATGATCGACGTCGGCTTGGCCCGCGCCAGATCGGCGAACGGGTTTTGCGGAATGAACGACAGCAACAGCTGCGGCACATTCAGGTCGGCGACCTTTCCTGCGTAATCGGTCTGGATGGTTTGCAGCCGGGCCATTTCCTGGGTGCCGGCCACCAGGCCTTCGGCGGTCAGGCCGAACAGGTTGGTCAGGCCGATGCCGATCAAGGCCGCGATGGCCGTGGTGAACAGCAGCGTGCCGATGGTCAGGAAGCTGATCTTGCCCAGAGACGAAGCATTGTGCAGACGGGCCACGGCGCTGAGGATCGAGGCGAACACCAGCGGGATCACGATCATTTGCAGTAGCTGCACATAACCGTTGCCCACCAGATCGAACCAGCCGATCGAGGTTTTCAGCACCGGGTTGCCGGCACCGTAGGCAGTGTGCAACGCCACACCGAACGCCACGCCCAGCACCAGCGCGAGCAGGACTTTTTTCGCCAGGCTCCATGTGGTGTGGCGGGTTTGCGCCAGGCCCAGGAGCAGGGCGAGGAACACCAGCAGATTGAGGATCAGCGGCAGATTCATGAAAACTCCGAGTGAGACTTGTGCCAGCTACCGTCCGGGGCAGCTGCGAACCGGCAAGCCTAACAGCTTGAAAACTAATGAATTAATATCAAAAACGCATGGTTTCCGTCGTTTTTGGAATAAGCGGATGTCGCTGTCAGAAATGCAACTGGCGCGAAAGGGACGCGGGCGGTCGCTGACAGACGAGGACTGTCACACTTATTTGTTAGCGTCGATGTCTTTCATTCAGGGTCTTTTTATAAGGGAAGCATGCCAATGAAGTTCGCACCGAAATTGCTGGCAGCAGCACTTTGCCTGGGCCTCGCCGGCCAGGTGCTTGCAACGGATCTGAAGCACTGGCCCGCCGATCAGGCCAAGGCGCTGGACGCCATGATCGCCGCCAACGCCAACAAGGGTAACTACGCGGTGTTCGACATGGACAACACCAGTTACCGCTACGACCTCGAAGAGTCGTTGCTGCCGTTCATGGAGAACAAGGGCCTGATCACCCGCGACAAGCTCGATCCCTCCCTGAAACTGATGCCGTTCAAGGACACCGCCGACCACAAGGAAAGCCTGTTCAGCTACTACTACCGCCTCTGCGAAGTCGACGACATGGTCTGCTATCCATGGGTCGCCCAAGTGTTCTCCGGCTTCACGCTCAAGGAACTCAAGGGCTATGTCGACGAGATGATGGCGTCCGGCAAACCAGTGCCGGCCACGTATTACGAAGGCGACGTGGTCAAGAAACTCGACGTCAACCCGCCGAAAATCTTCACCGGCCAGCAAGAGCTGTACAACAAATTGATGGAGAACGGCATCGAGGTCTACGTGATGACCGCTGCCTCCGAAGAACTGGTGCGCATGGTCGCGGCCGATCCCAAGTACGGCTACAACGTCAAACCGCAGAACGTGATCGGCGTGTCGCTGCTGCTCAAGGACCCGAAGACTGGCGAACTGACCACCGCGCGCAAGCAGGTCACCGCCGGCAAATATGACGAGAAGGCCAACCTCGGCCTGGAACTGACCCCGTACCTGTGGACCCCGGCAACCTGGATGGCCGGCAAGCAGGCGGCAATCCTGACCTACATCGACGAGTGGAAAAAACCGGTGCTGGTTGGCGGTGATACCCCGAGCAGCGACGGTTACATGCTGTTCCACAGCGTTGACGTGGCCAAGGGCGGCATCCACCTGTGGGTCAACCGCAAGGACAAGTACATGACCCAGATCAACGGCATGATGGCCAAGAACGCCGCGGCCCAGGCCAAGGAAGGGTTGACGGTGACTGCGGACAAGAACTGGGTGATCGTGAAGCCTGAAGAAATCCAGTAAGACCAGGCTTTAGATTCTCTGTAGGAGCGAGCTTGCTCGCGATGGTCGTTAAACGATAACGCGGGCTTTCTGATTTAGCGCGGTGTCTTTGCGTTCATCGCGAGCAAGCTCGCTCCTACAAGATTCTACGGTCCAACATAAATCGTAGGCATACCCACAATCCCTGTGGGAGCGAGCTTGCTCGCGATGAGGCCAATCGGTGCAATGAAAGCCTCCGCTTGAACGACATCTCCTGACAGTCGCAACCTACGCATTCTTGCGTAAGGGACTACGACTACGCCAGAATCCGCCGGCTTGTGCGCCTGGGGGGCGGCTTCTATCGTTTCCGCGTCACTGAACATCAGTGATCGGGTTTGGTAGCCCGTGTTCACCTCGGCGCATTGCGCCACCCTTTGCAGGGTTCGTTTCTGTCTCTGCTCATATGGTGGCCATGCGCAGGGCATCTTCGGACGCGCCGGGTTCCTGGTGACCGGTCTACCAACCTGCGTGTGGCCGCCACCCATCGTTTGGTAGCGAGGGTGATGGCTCCTTTTTTCTCACCCGGAGTTCCATCAATGCTCAAAATTACCCCCGATCCCCCAAATACCGACAACCTCTCCGCCCACATCAACACCACCCCGCGCAAACCCAACCGAACATTCTTGATCGCGCCCGGCCTCGATACCGAAACCCTGTTGGCCCACGCCTGCGAATCCCTCGCCTCGGCCAATGTGATGGCCAGCGATTTCGCCGGCCTGCTGGAAGGCTCGCAACGCAGCACGATGCTGGGGATTGCGCAGGTGATCATGTTGGGCGAGCTGGCGGTGAATCAGGCGTTGGATAACCTCGACCCGCAGGAATAGCGCGGACAAAAAATGCCCCGCACTTGGCGGGGCATTTTCATGTTCGACGGTTATCGCGAGTACACAGTTGTCCATATCCAGTCTCATTTCAGAATTGACTTACATCAATCAAGGAAACGTCTGATTTATCCTCCACTTCGCCTCTTCTAGCGTGCGTCCTTTCGATCTGACAAGGACATATTTCGCATGAGGCGCTACTACATCACCGTCGGGGCCAAAACCACCGTCAAGGGAACCGTCGTCAGCGGTTGGCATCGCGGCAGCATCAATGGCCAGGCACTGGCCCGCGAAGGCGATGAGGTCAAGTGCCCGGAATGCGACAGCACCGGGACAATCATCTGCGTCGGCCCACGCCTGTCGGAGGATTGGGAAGGACGCAAGCCCGCGCTGGATGGCGACCTGTGCAAGTGCAAGTGCGATCCATCGCCCAAGTTGATCGCCAATCAGACCATGAGGAGCCAAACGATCGAAGGCGGCAGCATTGCGTCGTCTGCCCGAGCCGCGGCTCAATCCGCCGCACCGGTCGAAGCTCGTAAGCCGACAGCCGAACCGAGCCCCTCCAGCGTCCGTCCTGCAACGAGCTACGGCGAGCAGTCGGGACAGGTCTGCCAGAACCTTTGGCGCAGCTATCAGCAAAGAGCCGAAGCCATCGTGGCACCGGGCGGTATCCTGATCGCCGACCCCAAGGCGCGTAATCGGGCGATCAATGCGGCGTACGCCCGATTGTGGCTGGAGGATCAGCGCTTCCAATGGGCGGGCCTCGCGGCGTTCGCCTCCAAGCAGGTGGGGTGTGGGTTGTTACATGCGGCTGAATCAGTCGAGAGGATTCAGAATGAATACGAGGCGGGAAAGCGCATGGTCGACAGCGCCCAGCGTCGCTGGAAATTCTTTGGGATTGAATTGTTCGGCAAGACAGACAAACAGTCGCAACGCGACTACGAGCTAACCCGAAGCAATAATCCGATACCGGGCATTGACCTGCGTAACGACAGCGAATCATTGTCGTACGTGCAGAAGCAACTCCAGTACGTGCACGACATGCTGGCGCTGGGCAATACCACGCTGTTTCTGGATGTGTTTCCGCTACATGCTTTTTACAAGGAGCGTGGGTTGTGGGCGCTAAAGACATGCCTCGCTTCACGAAAAAACATATTTGGGCATCTACAACAACCAGTGTTATGGCCGATCGAGCAGGAAAAACTGGAGTTTGGCACTTACCATGAGGAAATACTGCAAGCCTTCGCTGCCATTGAGGCTGGCAACATTGCCGAAAGCGTTGTGCATCTGGCTTGGCACGAACAACAGAACATTCTGCAATCAGCAATGTACAGCGACGCGCAGCTGGTATCTCTGCTACGTGACAATCAATTTGCCTATGTCACGAACTTCCCCACCGGCGCCGCTGCAGCCGTCGAACTGACCCTGGCCAGCCAGTGCCGTCCCAGCGAAGACGGACGTACAGTTGGCTTCAGCAGCGATTACTTTGCCAACCTGGCCGATATCGATCAGCGCATGCCCTTTGTGCTCAAGGCCGCGACGCAATTTGATGATCTGCTACGACGCTCTGATCGCCACCTGATCGAACAGGCGATTCTCGACATTGCCGCAGGCCGGGGCGTGCGATGAGTCTGCTGCGACGCATGGATTGGCGACGCAGGATCTTGTCACTCGCAGTCGCGGCGCTGCTGATAGTGGCAGCAGTCCGAGCGCTTTCGGGCGAGCCGGAGATTGCACTGGTGATTGGCGAGCCTTGGGAAATCATGCGTCAGCGCTCCAGCGCGGTCATTGATCCAGCCATTGCTGGGCATTTTTGGGGGAGATTGCCCAAGTCGGATGCTCGTCTTCGTTTCCTGGATTCTCAGTTCGGATTCGTGACCCCATTAGCTCGCTTTTTCACGGTTAGTTTCGATCGTGATGGGTTAGTCAGAAGTCTCCGCATGTCCCCACAAATCGAGCCGCTGTTACTCGACGATACCCTCAAGGTCGTGCTGGATTTGCAGGCGCAATGGCGCCACGGTGGCTGGATACCCATTCGGGTCAACGACGACCCACCGTTTGCTGACACTCCCGAATGGCGGGCTCGGTTGCGAGACGTGAACAAAGGCGGCACGTCTACTTGGCAAGCGGGTAATCAGTATCAAGCGATGCTGGTGGTCAATCGTTTTAGAGACGACAAGCGTCCCAAAGAGGAGCGTTATCTCATCAAGCTACAAGTAGCTAGGCCGTGGGTAAATCCTTGACTCGCGCTTCCGAGAGTTTATGCAGCTCGAGAGCTTTTTAATGGAATAGATATACATGGTTGTATGCATTCTTCGGTCGGCTATGTATATAGCTGGAGGCGTCCTGCCTGCCTTAGGACTGGCGTTTCTCAGCCTGGTTTTTATGGGGTCCGGTGAGGTTTTTTACGTGTTGCTCAGCACGCTCGCATGGCTGGGAACCTGCGGACTTGTTTTGGCGGCGTTAAACAGACCCGCTACTACCGAGTTGCGACGTAGGCTGGCTATAACAGCAATGTTAATGATGGGATTACTGGCGATGTCTCCTCCGTTGCTGATTTTGTTTACATACCCCGACCACGACATATGGATTAGCTGGGCAATCTTGGGGCCAACACTGTTGGCACTTCACTACATTTGGCAAGTTGCGCGGATCTCATGCTCCGGAAAATGACGAGGTCACAAGAAGGATATGATCGGCTGGTAATTGATCCAAAATAAATGCCCCGCACTTGGCGGGGCATTTTTTGTTCGACGCTTAAGCCTTACAGCCCGTCAAGCATCGCCTTGTTACGCACAGCACCCTTGTCGGCACTGGTGGCCAGCAGGGCGTAGGCTTTCAGCGCGGTGGTCACTTTACGTGGACGCACTTCCACCGGTTTCCAGCCCTTCTTGTCCTGCTCGACCCGGCGTGCAGCCAACTCGGAGTCGCTGACCAACAGGTTGATCGAGCGGTTCGGAATGTCGATCAGCACCTTGTCGCCGTTCTGCACCAGGCCGATCGCGCCGCCAGCAGCCGCTTCAGGCGAAGCATGGCCGATGGACAGGCCCGAGGTGCCGCCGGAGAAACGGCCGTCGGTGAGCAGGGCGCAGGCTTTGCCCAGGCCTTTGGATTTCAGGTACGAAGTCGGGTAGAGCATTTCCTGCATGCCCGGGCCGCCTTTCGGGCCTTCGTAGCGAATGATGACGATGTCGCCTTCTTTCACTTCGTCAGCGAGGATGCCGCGCACGGCGCTGTCCTGGCTTTCGAAGATCTTGGCGTTGCCTTCGAACACATGGATCGATTCGTCGACGCCAGCGGTTTTCACCACGCAGCCGTCCAGGGCGATGTTGCCGTAGAGCACGGCCAGGCCGCCTTCTTGCGAGTACGCGTGCTCGACACTGCGGATGCAGCCGTTTTCACGGTCGTCGTCCAAGGTTTCCCAACGGGTCGACTGGCTGAACGCGGTTTGCGTCGGGATGCCCGCCGGACCGGCCTTGAAGAAGTGGTGCACGGCTTCGTCGGTGGTCTGGGTGATGTCCCACTTGGCGATGGCTTCTTCCATGCTGCGGCTGTGCACGGTCGGCAGCTGGGTGTGCAGCAAGCCACCACGGGCCAGCGAACCGAGGATGCTGAAGATGCCGCCGGCGCGGTGCACGTCTTCCATGTGGTACTTCTGAATGTTCGGCGCGACCTTGCACAGTTGCGGCACGTGACGGGACAGGCGGTCGATGTCGCGCAGATCGAAATCGATCTCGGCTTCCTGGGCAGCGGCCAGCAAGTGCAGGATGGTGTTGGTGGAACCGCCCATGGCGATGTCCAGGGTCATGGCGTTTTCGAACGCCTGGAAGTTGGCGATGTTGCGCGGCAACACCGACTCGTCGTTCTCGCCGTAGTAACGCTTGCACAGCTCGACGATGGTGCGGCCGGCCTGCAGGAACAGCTGTTCGCGGTCACTGTGGGTGGCCAGGGTCGAACCGTTGCCCGGCAATGCCAGGCCCAGTGCTTCGACCAGGCAGTTCATCGAGTTGGCGGTGAACATGCCAGAGCACGAACCGCAGGTCGGGCAGGCGCTGCGCTCGTACTCGGCGACTTTCTCGTCAGAAGCGCTGGAGTCGGCGGCGATCACCATGGCGTCGACCAGGTCGAGGCCGTGGGAAGCGAGTTTGGTCTTGCCGGCTTCCATCGGGCCGCCGGAGACGAAGATCACCGGGATGTTCAGGCGCAGGGACGCCATCAGCATGCCTGGGGTGATCTTGTCGCAGTTGGAGATGCACACGATGGCGTCGGCGCAATGGGCGTTGACCATGTACTCGACGGAGTCGGCGATGATCTCGCGGCTCGGCAGCGAATAGAGCATGCCGTCGTGGCCCATGGCGATGCCGTCATCGACAGCGATGGTGTTGAATTCCTTTGCCACGCCGCCAGCGCGTTCGATCTCGCGGGCGACCAGTTGCCCCAGGTCTTTGAGGTGCACGTGGCCCGGTACGAACTGGGTGAACGAGTTGGCAATGGCGATGATCGGCTTCTTGAAGTCGTCATCTTTCATCCCCGTGGCGCGCCACAGTGCACGGGCGCCGGCCATGTTGCGGCCATGGGTGGATGTTTTCGAGCGGTAATCAGGCATGAAGCACTCCGGGCGGCTAATCAGGTATCAAAAGGGAAGTGAGCTTCTATTGACGTCTGGAACACTCAGAAATGGCCGCGTGTCCGGAAGTTGCCGATAACTTTGCGGGATCGCCGCGCGCTTCAGCTTGAGCTCATAAACCCGCCGGGGATGACTGGCGATGAATGTTCGCGATTCTACACGGCTGGCGGCTGGAGGGAATGGCCGCAAGCATTCACGAGACGTGTGGAAAGACGCAATCCTGTAGGAGCGAGCCTGCTCGCGATGAACCTGAGAACGCCGCGGGGTGTCAGGATGCCAGCGTTATCGTTGGCGACCATCGCGAGCGAGCTCGCTCCTACAGTGGGCTGTGTTTCAGAGCCAGATGGCGTCCCATAGCGGATATTTGCCGATATGGTCGACTAGCCTTGCTCGCAATGGGTTGGCAACGATGTATCGGGCCATCGCTTTCAGATCGTCCTCGCGACGCAACGCCCGGTCAAAATAACCTTTTTGCCATAGCGTCTCGTGACAGCCTCTCGCTTTGTTGATAGCGCGGGCGCTTCGAGATTTGGTGGCTTGCATCAATTTCGGCAAATCACCGCTATGCAACTCGACGAGCCAGTGAAAGTGATCTGGCATGATCACCCAGGCAATAGAGGAGGCTTGGCCGTCCTCAGTTGCCTTCCTGAATTCGCTTACCACCAGGCGTCCAATACGCCAGTCCTCGAAGATTGGTTGTCGCTGGTGGGTGACCGCTGTGAGCAAATAAGTCCGACCGGTTTCCGAGTAGCGGCCGGTGCGTAAGTGATGGGCATGGGATGTGTTGGACATTCCTTGGTCCTCTTCTGCGATTGGAAGAGAAACGGTAGGTGAGGAGGGGAAGCTTGTCGGTCCGACAGTAGTTCCAGATGTGTCTTATGTCTGTAGGAGCGAGCTTGCTCGCGATGAACCAGAGGGCAACTCGTTCATCCAGAATGAGCGCGTTATCGTTCACGACCATCGCGAGCAAGCTCGCTCCTACAAGTCAGCGTCCGATCCTGGTGTTCGTCAGCAAACCCCAAAGACTGAACACGATGTAGCTGACAGCAATGGTCATCAGCAAATTGTCCCCGGTTTGTGCGAGGGCGGCGCTGCTGAGAGCCGCAGTGATGAACATGATGCTGTTGCCTGAGGATGCGGCCGTCCCGGCGCTGTTTGAGTACAGCAACATGGCTGCGGAAATGGCGGCAGGCCGTACCAGGGTTACCGCCAGAGCACTGATCACCATCGGTATGAGCAGGGTAATGGTTGTCATCGCCTCAGAACGGATGATCAACGCCAACAACAGGCCGGCGGCACCCAGTAATCCGAGGCCGATGTTGATTTGCACAGAGAGGGAGATATGTTTCTGCACGGTGGTAGCAACGACTCCACCCAGGAAATAGGCGATCCCATACACCATAAGTACCCACGCGTACTGGTACTCGGACAGTTTCAACTCATCCATGAAAATCAGCGGTGTCACGCTGATCAACGCGAAATAACAAGCGAACACTAACGCGGCTATCCACCAATAGCGGATGAAGTCTTGATTTTCAGCGATGGATTTCAGCGTGCGGATGACTGAAACGGGTGTTTTTTCTGGGAGGGCTGCCTTGGAAGGCAGTATCAGTTGGGCATGGATCAGCATGCCGAGCGCCATGAGCGCAAAACCATAAAAACTACCCTGCCAATCGAAAGTGGTTTGTAGCCAAGAGCCTAACAGCGGTGCCAGTGCAACAAAGGAACCGCTCAGCGTCATGTAATAAATGCGCACCCGGGCCCTATCCTGTTCATCGAACAAATCCTCCACCAGTGCATGACCCAACACAAAAAAACCACACCCGATGGCTTGGACTGCACGAAACGCCAGGAAGCTTGGGAAGTCCGTCGCCAGCGCGCAACCTATCGAGCCGAGGGTAGAAACAACGATGCAACCAAGAAGAACTTCCTTGCGCCCCCACTTATCTGAAAGCGGGCCGGTTATTAATTGAGAAAACGCAAAAACCAGCGTGAACAGGCTGATAGAAAGGGCGATGTCAGCGGTTGAACTGTCGAACTTCGCGGCCAGGGCAGGAAAAGAAGGCAGGAGGATGTTCAGTGGGAAAAAACTGATTAGCGAGATATTGGTAATCAGGATAAAGCGGGAGACTCGTTGGCGTTTCAGTTCGCCACTTAGAGCTGGGTAAGAGGACTCAGACATTGTTTTTGTTTTCCGGAGTGATCAAGCGTTCATGCTTGAAACCAGAAACCGATACTAGTCTGGGACGCAGGCAATTCAATCAAAAGCGCTGTAGGAGGCTTCCTGTTTTGAAGCAGGGAACCTCTGTAGGAGCAGCCGGTCGACGCTCGATTGCTCCGGGCGGCGTTCCGACGATGAGCCTGAGAGCGCCGTGGGGCGTCAGGCTGCCAGCGTTATCGTTGACGACCATCGCGAGCAATCGAGCGTCGACCGGCTGCTCCTACAGTGGGTTGCGGTTTTAGCTGTTAGGCAGCAACCGGCAGGTGATGCTCTTGATGTAGCGGGTTTCAGCGATAGCCGGATGCACCGGATGATCCGGACCCTGACCGCCACGTTCCAGGATCTGGATATTGCGGTCCAGGTGGCGGGCGCTGGTCAGCAGGATGTTCTGCAGGTCGTCTTCCGGCAGGTGCATCGAGCATGATGCGCTGACCAGGATGCCGTCCTTGGTGAGCAGGCGCATGGCTTGCTCGTTCAGACGACGGTAGGCGCCTTCGCCGTTCTTCATGTCTTTCTTGCGTTTGATGAACGCCGGCGGGTCGGCCACGATCACGTCGAAGCGTTCTTCGCTGGCTTTCAGCTCTTTCAGGGCTTCGAACACGTCGCCTTCGATGCAGGTCATTTTCTCGGCGAAGCCGTTCAGTGCGGCGTTGCGCTCGACACCATCAAGGGCGAAGGCCGACGCATCAACGCAGAACACTTCGCTGGCGCCGAACGCGGCAGCCTGCACGCCCCAGCCGCCGATGTAGCTGTACAGGTCGAGCACGCGTTTGCCTTTGGCGTAGGGTGCCAGGCGTGCGCGGTTCATGCGGTGGTCGTAGAACCAGCCGGTTTTCTGGCCCTGGATGACCGGTGCTTCGAATTTCACGCCGTTCTCTTCGAGGGCAACCCACTCCGGCACCAGGCCGAACACGGTTTCGACGTAGCGGGTGAGGCCTTCGGCGTCACGGGCAGCGGAGTCGTTCTTGAGCAGGATGCCGCTTGGCTTGAGCACTTGGGTCAGCGCCGCGATCACATCGTCTTTATGGGCTTCCATGGTGGCCGAAGCGATCTGTACTACGAGGATGTCGCCGAAACGGTCGACCACCAGGCCCGGCAGCAGGTCGGAGTCGCCGTAGACCAGGCGATAGAACGGCTTGTCGAACAGGCGATCGCGCAGGGACAGGGCCACGTTCAGGCGGTGTACCAGCAGCGATTTATCCAGCGGCAACTTGATGTCGCGCGACAGCACACGGGCACAGATCAGGTTGTTCGGGCTCATGGCAACGATGCCCAGCGGCTTGCCGCCAGCGGCTTCGAGGATTGCCTGGTCGCCGGCCTTGAAACCGTGCAAAGGCGTAGCGGCTACATCGATTTCGTTGCTGTAGACCCACAAGTGACCGTTGCGCAGACGACGGTCGGCGTTGGCTTTGAGGCGCAGGCTAGGCAGGGACATGTCGTCGCTCCGGAAAAAAGAGCGGGAGTATAGCGTGTTGAGACCCCGGATTGGCCTGCAAGTGGACATGTGGCGAGGGTTGTCTTGCGATTTGGTATGTCGGATCCAACTTCATAAAGGTTAGAATCACCGCCTGACCCTGAGTGTGCACAAATGTCCCAAGAGCTGACTTCCGAACAGATCCAACAAGCCCTGCAGGGCATCAGCGTACCGGCCCAGCCGCAAATCATGGTGGATTTGCAGATGGAGCAGTACATGCCCGACCCGGATCTGGAAGTCATCGCCAAGCTGATTTCCCAGGACCCGGGTCTTTCCGGTTCCCTGCTGAAGATCGTCAATTCGCCGTATTACGGCCTGAGCAACAAGATTGCCTCGATCCAGCGCGCGGTAAATCTGCTGGGCAGCCGCTCGGTCATCAACCTGATCAACGCGCAGTCGATCAAGGGCGAGATGAATGACGACACCATTGTCACCCTGAACCGTTTCTGGGACACCGCCCAGGACGTGGCCATGACCTGCCTGACCCTGGCCAAGCGCATCGGCGTTGAAAATGGCGACGAAGCATATGCCCTGGGCTTGTTCCACGACTGCGGCGTCCCGTTGATGCTCCAGCGTTTCCCCGACTACATGGGCGTTCTTGAGCAGGCCTATGCCAGCGCCAGTGCCGAATGTCGGGTGGTGGATACGGAGAACCAGGTGTTCAATACTAACCACTCCGTGGTCGGGTATTACACGGCCAAGTCCTGGCGTCTGCCGGAGCACGTGAGCGCGGCGATCGCCAATCACCACAATGCCCTGGCGATCTTCAGCGATGAGTCGTCGCGCAACAGTTCACTGAAGAACCTGCTGGCGATACTGAAAATGGCCGAGCATATTTGTGCTTCTTATCGGGTACTGGGCAGCCAGACCGAAGATCACGAGTGGAACAGCATCGCGGCGCTGGTGCTCGATTATGTCGGCCTCTCGGACTACGATTTCGAGACCCTCAAGCAGACGATCCGCGACCTCGGCACTCATCGCTGAGTGTCGGAATTTTCTTCTTTCAAGAGCGCACCATGCCTGAACTGCCAGAAGTCGAAACCACCCGTCGCGGCATCGCGCCGTACCTGGAAGGCCAGCGCGTCAGCCGGGTGATCGTGCGTGATCGGCGCCTGCGCTGGCCGATTCCCGAGGACCTCGATGTGCGCCTGTCCGGCCAGCGCATCGTATTGGTGGAGCGGCGCGCCAAGTACCTGCTGATCAATGCCGAAGTCGGCACCTTGATCAGCCACTTGGGCATGTCAGGCAATTTGCGGCTGGTGGAAGCCGGGTTGCCGGCGGCCAAGCATGAGCATGTGGACATCGAGCTGGAGTCGGGCCTGGCCCTGCGTTACACCGACCCGCGGCGCTTCGGCGCAATGCTCTGGAGTCTCGATCCGCTCAATCATGAATTGCTGATCCGCCTGGGGCCTGAGCCGCTGACCGACCTGTTCGATGGTGAGCGCCTGTTCCAGCAGTCCCGTGGCCGCTCGATAGCGGTCAAGCCGTTCATCATGGACAACGCGGTGGTGGTGGGCGTTGGCAATATCTACGCGACCGAAGCGTTGTTCGCCGCCGGGATCGACCCGCGCCGCGAAGCCAGGAGCATTTCCCGTGCGCGTTACTTGAAGCTGGCCATCGAGATCAAGCGCATCCTGGCGGCCGCCATCGAGCGCGGCGGTACCACGCTGCGGGACTTCATCGGTGGTGATGGACAGCCCGGTTATTTCCAGCAGGAACTGTTCGTGTACGGCCGTGGCGGTGAGCACTGCAAGGTTTGTGGCACGGGGCTGCGGGAAGTGAAGCTCGGGCAGCGCGCCAGCGTTTTTTGCCCGCGTTGTCAGAGCTGATACGCGCGACAATCCGTTAGAGATTCGGCGTGGCTGATGGCCTCATCGCGAGCAAGCTCGCTCCCACAGGGGTTTGTGAACGACACAGATCCAGTGTGGGAGCGAGCTTGCTCGCGATGAGGCTCGAAAGAGCACTACATCATTCAAGCCTTCCCGGTAATTTTCCGGTACTTCTCCATCAACTGTTCTTCAGTCTCCGGATGAGCTTCGTCCAGTGGAATGCAATCCACCGGGCAGACCTGCTGGCACTGCGGTTCGTCGTAGTGGCCGACGCACTGGGTGCACAGGTTCGGGTCGATCACGTAGATCTCTTCGCCTTGGGAAATGGCGGCGTTCGGGCACTCGGGTTCGCAAACGTCGCAGTTGATGCAATCGTCGGTGATGATCAGGGACATGCTAACTCCAGCCAGGGCGACAGGCCCGGGCGCAATAAACCAATGCGCACAATTGTGCCGCATTGGCGCCTGCGTTGCACGCAGGCGCGACGTACTGTAGGAGCCAGCCTGCTGGCGATGAACCCGAGAACGCCGGGGGGTGTCAGGTTTCCCGCGTTATCGTTGACGTCCATCGCGAGCAGGCTCGCTCCCACAGTTGCCAGATTTACTTCTTGAAGCGCTCGGTCAGGGCGTCCGCCACCACAGGGTGGACGAACTTGGTGATATCGCCGCCCAGGGCTGCGATTTCACGGACCAGCGTCGAGGAAATGAACGAGTAACGCTCGGACGGGGTCAGGAACAGGCTTTCCACATCCGGCGCCAGCTGGCGGTTCATGTTGGCCAGCTGGAATTCGTATTCGAAGTCCGACACCGCGCGCAATCCACGCAGGAACACGTTGGCGTTCTTCTCTTTGGCGAAGTGCGCCAGCAGCGTCGAGAAACCGACGACTTCAACGTTCGGCAGATGTTTAGTGACCTCGCGCGCCAGTTCTACCCGTTGTTCCAGAGGAAACAGCGGGTTTTTCTTCGGGCTCGCGGCGACGGCGATGATCACGTGATCGAACAGGCGCGAGGCGCGTTCGACCAGATCGCCATGGCCCTTGGTAATAGGGTCGAAGGTACCTGGGTACAACACTCGGTTCATCGCGTCGTCCTGGCGGGAATCCGTTGGGGAGTCGGATGGTATCGCAGCCTTCCCGGTCGGCCAAGTCGCCTGTTGGGTAAGAAAGCACTATAGACGATAGAAATTATCGTCATTTTCATGGGTTTTTTAAACGTTCGGCCAGGGATGTCGCCAGTTGCGCTGTCAGTCCGTAGACCGACAACTGCGGATTGGCGCCAATGCTGGTGGGGAACAGCGAGCCGTCGTGAATCGACAGATTGCCCAGTTGATGATGCCGGCCGAGGCTGTCGGTCACCGCGATTGTCGGGTCTTCACCCATGGCGCAACCGCCCATCACATGGGCGCTGCCCAGCCGTGTGCGATACAACTCCAGGCTCAGGTCGTCGATCAGCGTGCGCGCTTCGGCGAGGGTCTTCACGTAGCGGGCGTCGGCGTGCATCGGCATCACGGCCTTGGCGCCACCGGCAAACTGGATCTCGGCCATGGTATGGAACGCCCGGCGCAATCCATCCCAGGCGTAAGGCGAGAGCTGATAATCCAGCACCGGTGTGTCATCGCTGCGCAATTCGACGCTGCCACCGGGGCTGTCCGGGTGAAAACCGTCCCGCAGTAACGCCAGCATGGCGTGGGTATGCGGCAGATTGGCCATGTGCTGCGAGTTTTCCTGGCCGAAACCACCGAGCAACGTCGTGGCCAGCGCCGGGTGCAGGGGTGGGACTTCCAGTTTGAAGGACATCTTGCCGGTGGTGCCGTCCTGCCATTGGAAATGGTCGGAGTAAATCGACTGCGGCGCGCCGTAGAACGGGTTGACCACTTCGTCGAACAGCGCGGCGGACATGTTCACCGGGTGCAGGAAGGTGCGTTTCCCCAGGCGTTTGTGCGGGTCGGGTGCCCCGGAGCGCATCAGCAAGGCCGGGCTGTTGATGCCGCCACCGGACAGCACGAAATGCCGCGCCTTGACCGTGACGGTGCGCCCGGTCGGTGCGACGCAGCGTTCATCCATCGTCGAACATTGCAGGCCGGTGACCTTGTCACCGCTGATCATGAGTTTTTCGGCGCGGGCCAGGTAAAGCAGCTCGCCACCTTTTTCCAGGGTTGCTGGAATGGTGGTGACCATCATCGATTGCTTGGCGTTGGTCGGGCAGCCCATGCCGCAGTAGCCGAGGTTCCAGCAGCCGCGAACGTTGCGCGGGATGACGTGCCATGAGTAATTCAGTGCTTCGCAGCCCTTGCGGATCACATCGTTGTTGGCGTTGGGGGGCACCATCCACGGCGCGACACCCAGGCGTTGCTCCATTTTCTCGAACCACGGCGCCATTTCCGCCGGGCTATGACCCTTGACGTTGTGCTCTTTGGCCCAGTGTTCCAGGGTCGGTTCCGGAGTGCGGAAACTGGAGGTCCAGTTGATCAGCGTGGTGCCGCCCACCGCCCGGCCCTGGAGGATGGTGATCGCGCCGTCTTTGCTCATGCGGCCGATGCCTTCCTGATAAAGGCTGCTGTAGGCCTGGTCTTCGAGCAGCTTGAAGTCGCTGCTGGTCTTGAGTGGGCCTTCTTCGATCAGCAGCACTTTGTAGCCGGCCGCGCTGAGAATTTCGGCGGTGGTGCCGCCACCGGCTCCGCTGCCGATGATCGCCACGTCCACTTCGAGTGTCAGGTCCTGGGTCAGTTGCGAGCCGTTGTAGGTTTTCCAGCCTCGGGCCATGCCTTCGCGGAACGGATCAGGTACGGGCATCTTCGGGTTCTCTTTTTATTATCGGGGTACACGGTCAAGTGTGGGAGCGAGCCTGCTCGCGATAGGGGCGACTCGATTTCAGACTGTTGGCGGCCCGGGATACCCGCAATGCGCCCACGATTCCTTGCGGCCGTACCAGGCCATCATCACCAGTTGCAGCAGGGAACTGTGGCCCATGCGCAGCAGGCTCAACGAGCTGTTTTCCCAGCGGTTCAGAAACTGCCGGGTATCATCGGCGCTGGCGTTTTCCCAGCTGCCCCAGATCCCGGTCAGCGGTCCGCGGGTCACGGCCATGCCCAGTACATCGAACAGTTGCCTGGTCAGCTTGAGCATTTCCGGTGACAAGTGAGCGAGGTTGTAATCAAGGCTTTTCAGTGTGCCCTCGACAGCCTCGGGCATCCGTTCGGCGGTCACGGCACCTTCGAGCATGACCGGTATCAACGCCCGCAAAAACAGCAGGTCGCCGCTGCGTAACGTGACGAAACCATTGGCCGGGACACTCGACGAGCAACCGCTGAGGCTGGCTCCGAGCCCGGCGGTGGCGAGGAATGCTGTGGCGCCGAGGCTGAATTTGAGCAGCCCGCGCCGTGACAGCGCGGGTGTATCGGACAGGCTGGGGTTCATTATTGTTATTACCCGACGGTGACGATCGTTAGCGGATGAACAGCTTCTGGATCAGCTTCTGGATGGTTTTGCCGTACGGTGGGTAAATCAGTTTCGCAGCGTTGAACCGCTGTTTGATCAACACGCCCTTGGCTTTGCTGAAGGTCAGGAACCCTTCATGGCCGTGGTAGTGGCCCATGCCCGAGGCACCGATGCCGCCGAACGGCATGTCGTCCTGGGCGACGTGCAGCAGGGTGTCGTTCAGGCACACGCCACCGGAATGTGTTTCGTGCAGAACGCGCTGTTGTTCGCGCTTGTCGTAGCCGAAGTAATACAGCGCCAGTGGGCGTGGGCGCTGGTTGATGTAGGCAAATGCCTGGTCCAGATCCTTGTACGGCACGATCGGCAGCAGCGGCCCGAAGATCTCGTCCTGCATCACCGTCATCTCGTCAGTGACATTGAGCAGCAGGCTATGGCTCATGCGTCGGCCCTGGCCCTGGTCGAACAGCGGCATCAGCAACGCACCCTTGCTGGTGGCATCGCTGACGTAGCCGTTTAGGCGCGCCAGTTGTCGCTCATTGATGATCGCGGTGTAGTCCGGGTTGTCGGCCAGCGTCGGATAAAACCCGCGGACGGCAGCGCGATAGGCTTCGACGAAACCTCCGACGCGATCTTCCGGCACCAGTACGTAGTCAGGGGCCACACAGGTCTGGCCGGCGTTCAAGGTTTTGCCGAAGGCGATACGCTCGGCGGCGTCCTTGAGCGGCACGTCGCGGGAAACAATGGCCGGGGACTTGCCGCCCAGTTCCAGGGTTACCGGGGTCAGGTTTTCCGCGGCGGCGCGCATGACGTGTTTGCCGATGCTGGTGGCGCCGGTGAACAGCAGGTGATTGAACGGCAGGCGTGAAAACGCCACGCCCATATCAGCCTCACCCAGGACCACGCAAACCAGGTCTTCGGGGAAGATTCGCGCCAGCAGTTGCTTCATCAGCAGGCCGGTCGCGGGGGTCGACTCACTGAGCTTGAGCATCACCCGATTGCCCGCCGACAGCGCGCCGACCAGCGGGCCGATGGCCAGGTACAGCGGGTAGTTCCACGGCACGATGACCCCGACCACGCCCAGCGGTTGGTAAACGACTTTGGCCGAAGCCGGCTGGAAGGCGGCACCGACCTTGCGCCGCGACGCTTTCATCCAGCCTTTGAGGTGTTTGCTGGCGTAATGGATGCCGTGCAGGCTGGGCATCAGTTCGGCGAGCAGGGTTTCATCGGCGCTGCGATGGCTGAAGTCCTGGCTGATCGCATCGATCAGGGCCTGGCGTTCCTTGTTCAACAAATCCTTCAGCGCCTTGAGCCATTGTTGGCGCTGCGCGGCGGGTGGCATCGGGTTGGCGGCGTAGGCGGCACGCTGGGCGTCGAACAGGGCCTGAAGCTCTTCCAGCGGCTGCTGTAGTTTCTGCAGGTAGGAAATTTCAGCAGTCATGGTCGGCTCCGGATTTATTGTAATGAGGCATTTTTTAGAGTCTATGCTCTAAAAAGTCAAATGACATCCTGAAACAGCTTTGTTTTATCCGCTCGCGGATAGATCTAAGATGCCCGTCAACGCACTCTGAATTAAAGCTCAAGCCATGGCCCCACGGATCAAAACCAGCGAGCGCATCGTGCAGAACAGCCTGGAGCTGTTCAATCAACAGGGCGAGCGCAGCATCAGTACCAACCACATTGCTGCCCACATGGAAATTTCCCCGGGCAACCTGTACTACCACTTCCCTAACAAGCAGGCGATCATCGCTGTGCTGTTCAGCGAGTACGAAAGCCTCGTGGACAGCTTCCTGCGCCCGCCCCAGGGCCGTGCTGCCACGGTGGAAGACAAACGCTTCTACCTCAAGGAGCTGCTGGCGGCGATGTGGCGTTACCGGTTTCTGCATCGCGATCTCGAACATTTGCTCGACAGCGATCCGGACCTGGCCGACCGCTATCGACGCTTCTCCCAGCGCTGCCTGATCCAGGGTTCGGCGATCTACGAAGGTTTTGTCGCCGCCGGCATCCTGAAGATGGACAAGGTGCAGATCGAATCCCTGACCCTCAATGCCTGGATCATCCTCACGTCCTGGGTGCGCTTCCTGTGCACCACGCGGGAGAATTCCAGCCACCTCAGCGAGCAGGCCATTAAACGCGGGGTGTATCAGGTGCTGGTGCTGGAGGCCGGGTTCGTCACGGATGAGGCCCGCGATGCGGTCAACGCCTTGTTCGAAGAGTTTTACGTGCCCCTGGCCCAGGCGCTTGAGGAAGTGTCGTAGGATCGAAGTCCGATAAAAATCACAGGAGCCTGTTATGCCCATTGCGCAACTGATCACCCCGCAAGCACTGGACCTGAAAAAGGATCAGCCGGGGCTGGTGATTCTGGATTGTCGTTTTGCCCTCGAAGACCCGGATTACGGTCAGCGCAGCTATGCCGAAGGGCACATTGCCGGTTCGAGCTATGCCGACCTTGAGCGTGATCTGAGTGGCGCCGTGGTCAAGGGTGTGACCGGACGTCATCCGTTACCCGAACCGGCGCAACTGATCGAGCGCCTGCAAGCCTGGGGTATCAACGCCGACAGCGAAGTGGTTCTGTATGACGACGGTCCGGGTGCCTATGCGGCGCGGGCCTGGTGGTTGCTGGCATGGCTGGGCAAGCGCGATGGCGTATTCATCCTCGATGGCGGGCTCAAGGCCTGGCATGCGGCGGGGTTGCCGTTGAGCCTGGATACGCCGGCGATCACCCGTGGTTCCTTCACCGGCAGTCCTGACACGGCGTTGCTGATCAGTGCCGAGCAGTTGCAAAAGCGCCTCGCCCGGCCGGAACTGACCCTGCTCGATGCCCGCGCACTGCCGCGTTTCAAGGGTGAAGTGGAGCCGATCGATCCGGTGGCCGGGCACATTCCCGGCGCCCAGTGTGCGGCGTTTACCGACAACCTGGGCAGTGACGGGCGCTTCCTGCCGGCCGATCAGCTCAGGCAGCGTTTCGCTGCGAAACTGGGTGATCGTTCGCCGACCGATTTGGTGGCGTACTGCGGTTCCGGCGTGACGGCGTGCCACAACCTGTTTGCGTTGTGCCTGGCCGGTTATCCGTTGGGTTCGTTGTATGCCGGGTCGTGGAGCGAATGGATCAACGAGCCTGCGCGGGGCATTGCCACCGGCGAATGAGCACCACGAAACCCTGTGGGAGCGAGCTTGCTCGCGATGGGGCCATCACATTCAGTATTGATGCTGATTGTTAAGCCGCCATCGCGAGCAAGCTCGCTCCCACAGGGATGGACGGTGTTTATGAGACTTCGTTAAGCCTCAAGTCCCCGCTTTGCACTGCGATACGCCCCCGGCCCAACCCCATACACTTGCTTGAACTGCCGGCTCAGATGGCTCTGGTCGGCAAACCCAAGTTGCATTGCGACCTCCAGCGGTAAACAACCACGTTGCAGCAACGTCCGCGCCCGGGCGATGCGCTGTTGCATCAGCCAGGTGTGCGGCGGCATGCCGGTGGCGCGGCGGAACACTCGGGCGAAATGGAATGGCGAGAGATTGACCGCCGCCGCCAGCGCCTCCAGTGAGGGCGGTGCTACCAGTTGCGCCTGCAGCAATTCCTTGGCCAGGCTCACAGCCCGGTGTTCCTTGCCGGGTTTGCCGGCATCGGGCACCGCCGCATGACGCTGCAACAGCGACAGCACCAGTTCGCGCCAGACCGTTTGTTGCTGCAATGCCGTGGCGGGGCTTTCCAGCAGGTGGTGGAGTTGGCAGAAACCGTTCACCAGATCCTGATCGCGATACAGTGTGGCACCGAAGGCCGGCAAGTGGTGGGTTGGTAATTCGAGTTCGGCCAGCAGCGAGGTTATCTGTCCGCTGTCCGGATAAAACGCCCGGTAAAGCCAGCCATCCTCGGTACCTTTATGACCGGTGTGCAATTCATCGGGGTTGATCAGCACCAGCGTGCCGCTGCCCGCCAAGTGTTCGGCACCGCGATAACGATAACGCTGGGCGCCGGCCATGATCATGCCGATCACATAGCCGTCATGCACATGGGGCGCGAAACGATGATCGATGTAGCGTGCGGACAATAATTCGACCCCGGCCAGTGGCGCGGTTTGCCAGAAATGAATCGACTCGCCCTGATCGCTGACCATGGCTTTACTCGCGAGCCACGGCGGCCAGCCACTCGGGGATGCGCCGTTCCAGGTAGTAACCCGGTTGCCTGAGCGTGCCGTCTACGAAACCGACGTGCCCGCCCTTGGCTTGCAGTTCAAATTGCGTACAGGCGGACAATTCATCGACGTGCGGCAGGCTGTGGGGAAATACGAAGGGGTCGTCGGCCGCCTGAATCATCAGGGTCGGGGTGCGAATTTCGCCGAGGAAGTAGCGGCTCGATGCGCGGCGATAGTAATCCTCGGCATCGACAAAGCCGTTCAGCGGTGCGGTAACCCGGCCATCGAAATCCCAGAACGTGCGCATGTTTTCCAGCGAGCCAAGTGCGGCCAATGCGGCCAGGCCATCCTCGTGTCCGTCATGCTGGAACTGCCGCTGTTTGTTCTTGATGTAGGCGAGCATCTCGCGCATGAAATGCGCCTGATAGACCTTTGAGAAACCCTGGTCGATACGGTCGGCGCACTGGTCCAGGCGGAACGGCACCGACACCGCCACGGCGCCCATCAAGTCGCTGTCGCTACCGGTTTCGCCCAAATGCTTGAGCAGGATATTGCCGCCCAATGAGTAGCCGACAGCATACAGCGGAGCGAGAGGCCGTTTGGCCCGCAAGTGTTTGATGGTTTCGGCCAGGTCTTCGCTGGCACCGGAATGGTAGCTGCGCGGCAACAGGTTGGGTTCGCCCGAACAGCCGCGCCAGTTCAGCGCAACGCTGGCCCAGCCTCGGTCGCCCAAGGCTTTTTGCATGCCGGCGACATAAGGCGAATTCGAGGAGCCGGTGAGCCCGTGCAACACGAGCACCAAGGGTGCATCGGCGCTGTGCGGGCCGTGCCAGTCGAGATCGAGAAAATCGCCGTCTTCAAGCCAAAGACGTTCGCGTTCGCGGCCGATGTGCACGGTTTTACGCCACAGAGGCCCCCACAAGGTTTGCAAGTGCGGATTGCCGATGCCAAAGGCGGGGGTAAAGGACGGCGGTGAGGCCAGTGCGGGGTGCGGTTGCACAGTCATTCTCGGTGGAAGTGTTCATGAGTCTGCCCGAAGACGCGGCGCGGCAGCGCCGCGACCGCGTCATCATGGCTGTCTAACTTGCCACAATCTCGCCAGGTGCGCGACACATGGAATTGGTTGTGCTTTCGCTTGGAGCCGGCAGCGGTTGTTGATCTGTCTTCGGCCCCAGGATGACAACGCGCCATTGGTTGGCGTGGTAATGCCGGTTGAGTGCGTTTTTGATTGATACAAGGTTCAGCTTCAAGGCTGCTTGCGTGGCAAAGTCGAGGTCCAGTGGCAGATTGTGAGCGCTGATGGCGTACAACTGTCTCAGAATCTGCGCATTGGTAGCGCTGTTCAACGGCGCGCTACCGGTCAGTTGCTGTTGGATGTCTTCGAGTTCCTGTTGGGTCGGCCCTTGGGCGAGGAAGTCGGTGAACATCGTCTTGATATGGGTCAGCACGGCATCGGCCTGCTCTGGTCGGGTCTGCAATTCAATGGTCAGCAATCCTTGTACCTGAAGGGCTGAAAGGTCGGCTTCAACGTGGTAGGTCAGGCCTCGGCGTTCACGCAATTCATCGGTCAGTCGGTTGGTGAAAATCCGCATGGCCATCTGTAGCGCGACGTAGTCCGGATTGTTTCGCAGCACACTTGGCTGGGCAAGGCGCAGGTAAGCCTGGGTCGATGGTCGCTCAACACGCAACAGACTTGGAGCAGCTGGACTTGTCGCTGGCTGGATCGCGGCAGTGGCCGGTCCCAGGGGCAAGGCCGCGGATATCTGCGCACCAATACGCTGGGCTTCTTCCTCGGTGAGGTCACCGACCAGTGTGATCTGGGCATTGCCCGCGGAATAAGCCTCGCGATGAAAGTCTTGCGCCTGGGTGCGGGTGATGGAGGCAAGCCCGGCCCGGGTTCCGTAGAAGGACTGAGCATAGCCGTGGTCGGGAAACAGCTGGCCGAGATTAGCTTTTCGGGCTTGAGCGGCATGGGACTGATCTTCACGGTCCAGCAAGAACTGCAATTGGGATTTCACTGTAGGCAGGGACTCTTGCGGCAACAGCGGCTTGCCGAGTAATTGGGCAAACAGTTCCAGGGCTGGAGCGCGCCGGGCTTCGTCGCTCAGGCTGCGCAGGGAAAAAAGGGTCCGATCCTGGCTGATACCCATACCCAGCCTGGCACCCAGATTATCGAACGTCGCCAGTATGGCATTGACGTCCTTGCCAGCCACACCCTCATTCAAAAGGCTGAAGGTCACCGCTGCCAGGCCGGGTTGATGCGGGGTTTGGGCGCTGCCTGCGGAAAAACTCACCAGGGCATCGAACATCGGCAGGCCAGGGGTGCGGATGAACAGGATCTTCGTTCCACTGAGCGTTTTGTAACCCTTGATCGACAGCGCGCGGTGGATCGTCGGAGACTGTGGTTCGTTGAGCGATTGCAGCACTGGTTTCTGGGGCGCCGTGGTTGCAACGGCAGGGGCCTGTGCGCTCAACAGCATGCCGGCCAGGATCAATCCATTGATGTGGCCTTTGAGCTTATCCATTGTTTTTCTCCGGCAGGATTTTCGCGGTACTCAGGCGCTCACGCGTCAGGTAAGTCTTTGCGACTTGTTGAATATCCAGGGGAGTGACCTTGTTCAGCTCATCCGTATCCTGATCGGCCAGCCGCCAGTCCAGGCCGATGGTTTCCAGCAGGCCCAAGGTGTTGGCCTGTCCTTCCAGATCATCCTGCGCATAAACCGAGTTAGCGATCACAAGGTTTTTCGCACGGTCCAGTTCTGCCGGTTCCGGTGCCTTGCTCTTCAGTGATTCGATCACTTGCCACAGTCGGGCGAGGGCTTCGTCAGCGTCATTGAGCTTGTCCGGGTTGAGCTGGGTGCTGATGGTCAGCAACGAATCGCCGCGATTGAAGGCGTCGTACTCTGAGTCGGCCTCAGTGAATATCGCCTCGCTCAGTTGCAGTTGCTGTTTGATCCGCGCGCTATTGGATCCGGCCAGTAACATATCGAGCAAGCGCAGGGCATGGGCGGTCCGACGATCCAGTGCCGTGGTCAGACTGGGCGCGTTGAAACTCATGATCAGGCGCGGGGACGCTACCGGCGCGCGCAGGGTCAGTGACCGTTCACCGGCAGAGGCCAGTTCGACGGGGGCTGGCGCCATGGGTGTTGCGCGCCGCTCAAGGTGGCCGAAGTGCTGCTGTGCCAAGGCCTTGATCCGCTCAGGTGCAACATCGCCAACGACCACCAGCGTCGCATTGTCCGGCGAATACCAGGCCTGATACCACTGCTGTAATTGCACGGCGTTCATGCGTTGCAGATCGTGCATCCAGCCAATCGTCGGGGTGCGGTAGCCGCTGGCCGGGTGGGCGATGCTGTTCAGTCGTTCGTGAGCCAGCGCGATGATTTCATCATCAACGCGCATCCGACGCTCCTCCTGAATGACCTTGAGCTCCGGTGTGAAGTCCTGTGCATTCAGCTCGGCCGTACTCATCAGATCGGCCAGTATTTCGAACGCGACGCCAGTGCGGCCGGAAGGCAGTGTCTGGTAAAAAACCGTGAAATCAGTGCCGGTAAATGCGTTTTGGCTGGCGCCCAATTTCTCCAGTATCGCCTCGAACTCTCCGGCGCAGGCCTTGCTGCTGCCTTTGTAGACCATATGTTCGAGGGCGTGGGACAGGCCGGACTGGCCGGGCGGTTCGTAGCTTGAACCGGCCTTGATCCAGAGTTGGGCGGTGACGATGGGGGAGCGGTGGTCCTCGCGCACGACAACCTTGAGACCGTTGTCCAGTACGAAGTCTTGCGTCGCTGGGGGTGTTGCCGCGCTGGCCATGAGCGGTAGCCAGGCGATAAAGGGCAGCATAAACAGGCTGCGGGAGATGTTCATCCGTGTTCATCCTCAGTGGTTTGCAGGTAATTGCGCAAGCCACTGTGGATGATCCGTAAGGATGTCAGGCGGTAACTATGTAGTGCACCTCACAACCAGGCTGGGGCAGTCGTCTCGCTGAAATGTCAGGCGCTGCGCTGCCACAACGAGTAATACACGCGTCCGGATTTCTGCTCCCGGTGCAGGCGCCAGTTCTCCGGCAGGCCCAGGGTCGACGGCGCCGACTCGCTTTCGGTGTACACCCAGGCGTCTTCGGCCAGCCATTGGCGCTCTTCGAGCAACTTGCAAACGGCGGGCAGCAGGTTCTGGTTGAACGGCGGGTCGAGGAACACCAGGTCGTAGGCCGTCGCGGTCTGGGTTTCCAGGTAGCGCAGGGCATCGGCGGTCTGGACCTGGCCGTTGGTGCACCGCAACGTCCCCAGGTGCTCTTTCAGGCTGGACACCGCGATACTGCTGGCGTCCAGCGCCTGACCCATGGCTGCGCCACGGGACAGGGCTTCGAGGAACAGCGCGCCACTGCCGGTGAACGGGTCGAGCACCTTGGCGCCCGGCACGTAAGGCGCGAGCCAGTTGAACAGGGTTTCACGCACGCGATCCGGCGTCGGGCGCAGGCCCGGGGCGTCGGGGAAGCTAAGCTTGCGGCTGCGCCATTCGCCGCCAATGATGCGCAGCTGGTTCACGCCGTTGTGGACGTTTCTGGCGGGTTTTTTTGGACTTGCCATTAATGCTCCGGAACCCCGAGCGGTTGCTCGGAAGGTTTGTCAGTAGGGGCCGGTAACGGCTTTTGCGGCACGGTCGGGCCAACGCTGACGATGACCATTTTGTCCGTGCCCAGGTGTTTGTTCATGGCGGCTTTGACCTGCTCGACGGTCAAGGCCTGGGACTGTTGCATGAAATCTTCCAGATGACTCAACGGCAGGTTGTAGAAACCGATGGCGCCCAGTTGGCCGACGATATCGGCGTTGCTCGCGGTGGACAGCGGGAAACTGCCGGCCAGCTCGCGCTTGGCGTCGTCGAGCTCTTTTTCGGTCGGGCCGGTTTCAAGGTAGTCGGCCAGTACATCCTGCACCAGTTTCAGGGTGCCTTCGCTCATCTCGGCGCGGGTCTGCAGGTTGATCATGAACGGGCCGCGCGCCTGCATCGGGGTGAAGCCCGAATACACGCCGTAAGTCAGGCCACGCTTCTCGCGCACTTCGCTCATCAAGCGGGTACCGAAGCCGCCGCCACCGAGAATCTGGTTCCCCATGGACAACGCTGCGTAGTCCGGGTCGTCGCGGTCGATGCCCAATTGCGCGAGCATCAGGTTGGTCTGCTTGGACGGGAACTCGATATGGCCGACGCTGGCCTTGGGCTCGACCGGTTGCGCGATTTTCGGCAAGGCCGGGCCTTTGGGCAGGGCACTGGAAACCTGCGCGGCAATCGCTTCGGCTTCTGCACGGGACAGGTCGCCGACCAGCGCGATCACCACGTTACCGGCGGCGTAGGCTTTCTCGTGGAAAGCACGCAGTTGGGCCGCGGTGATCGCCGGGACGGTTTTCGCCGTGCCGTCGCTGGCGTGTGCGTACGGGTGATCACCGTACAAGCGGTTCATCAGTTCCAGGCTCGCCAGTTTGCCCGGGTTCTGTTTCTGGTACTCGAAACCGGCAAGCAACTGGTTCTTGATGCGGGCCAGCGAATCGGCAGGGAAAGTCGGCTTGCCGATGACTTCGGCGAACAGCTTCAGGGCCGGCTCGCGCTTGTCCTTGGCACTCAGGCTGCGCAGCGAAGCGATTGCCATGTCCTTATAAGCGCCGTTGCCGAAATCGGCACCCAGGCCTTCGAAGCCCTGGGCAATGGCACCGACGTCTTTGCCGGCCACGCCTTCGTTGAGCATGGCGTTGGTCAACACCGCCACGCCCGGTGCAGCGCCGTCCTGGCTGCTGCCGGCAGCGAAGATCAGGCGCATGTCGAACATCGGCAGCTCATGGGCTTCGACAAACAGCACCTTGGTGCCTTCGGCGGTGTTCCAGGTCTGCACGTCCAGCTTGCGGTGGTCCGGTGCCTTGCCGTTGAGCTCGGTCAGCGACTGCAGTTTCTGGCTGGCCTTGGCCTTGTCCAGGGCTTCGCTGGCATTGGTTTCGCCAGGGCGCGACAAATAGAACGCGGCGGAGCCGATAACGGCGACGGCGACCAGGCCGATCAGGGCCAGGCGGGAGGTTTTACGCTCACTCATGAGTCGTCTCCAGAGGCAGTACATGGGCGACGCTGAGACGTTCGCGGGTGAAATACAACTTGGCGGCTTTCTGGATATCTTCCGGCGTGACGCTTTCCAGGTCGGCCAGTTCGGTGTCCATCAGTTTCCATGACAGTCCGACGGTTTCCAGTTGGCCGATGGCCGTGGCCTGACTGGTGATCGAGTCACGCTCGAAGACCAGGCCGGCGATGACTTGTGCGCGGACCCGTTCCAGCTCTTCAGCAGTTGGCGCCGTGGTTTTCAGTTGGTCGAGCAGCTTCCACAAACCGGCTTGTGCCTGGGCGATGGTCTTGTGCTTCTGCGAGTTTGGCGATGCCGACAGGGTAAAGAGGCTGTCGCCACGGGTGTAGGCGTCGTAACTCGACGAGCCGCCGGACACCAGTTCTTCTCCGCGCTCCAGTTGCGTCGGGATGCGTCCGCTGTAGCCGCCGTCGAGCAGTGCCGAGATCAGGCGCAGGGCATTGACCAGACGCTTGTCTTCGGCGGTGGCGATGCTCGGCACGTTGAAGGCCAGCATCAGGCTAGGCAGTTGGGTCTGCACGTGCAGGGTGATCTGGCGCTCGCCCGGCTCGGCCAGTTCCAGCGGTTTTTTCGCGGCGGGCACTTCACGCTTGGCGATCGGGCCGAAATAGCGTTGGGCCAGGGTTTTGACTTCGTCCGGGGTGACATCGCCAACCACCACCAACGTGGCGTTGTTGGGCACGTACCAGGTTTCGTACCAGTGGCGCAGCTCTTCGACTTTCATCCGCTCAAGGTCGGCCATCCAGCCGATGGTCGGCGTGTGGTAACCGCTGGCCGGATAGGCCATGGCCTTGAAGCGCTCGTAGGCCTTGGACATCGGCTTGTCGTCGGTGCGCAGGCGACGCTCTTCCTTGATGACCTCGATTTCCTTGGCAAACTCGTCGGGCGGCAGGCGCAGGCTGGCCATGCGGTCGGCTTCCAGTTCGAAGGCCACACCCAGGCGATCCCGGGCCAGCACCTGGTAGTACGCGGTGAAGTCGTCGCTGGTGAATGCATTCTCTTCGGCGCCGAGGTCGCGCAGGATCAGCGAGGCTTCGCCGGGGCCGACTTTCTCGCTGCCCTTGAACATCATGTGTTCCAGCGCGTGGGACAGGCCGGTATTACCCGGCGTCTCGTAGCTGGAGCCGACCTTGTACCAGACCTGGGAAACCACCACGGGCGCTCGGTGGTCTTCACGCACGACCACCTTCAGGCCATTGTCGAGGGTGAATTCGTGGGTGGGTTGCGGGTCGGCAGCCAGGGCCGAAAGGGGCAGGCAAACTGTGCTGAGCAGCAGGCCAGCGGCGCGGCGGGCAAGAGCATTCATTCGTTTTCAAACCTTTGGGGCTGCCCGCTTGTTCTTAGCGTCAGCGGGCGAGAGGGTGCTAGGATACTGATCCGTTTTAGCGGCGGCCACGCCTATCAGGCCTTTATGCTTGATCAGGTTGAATGGGTTTGCGACGGAAGGTGGATATTTATCAACTGAATTCCGCGTTTTCGCCGATTTTGCTGCTTTAGTCCTATGAGAAATCGATTGCTTGAGGTGCCGTTGAGCACTTCGACAAAATGTTGCGCGTGAACAAGCTGGGTCAATCGCAGTCTGTTCTGCATCGAATATTTATTTGCCGGGGCGCCATTGGCGCGTCGCTACCGTGAGATAGCCGTCCTCCATGTTTGGTTCCAACGACGACAAGAAGACCCCAGCTGCGGCTGGCGAGAAAAAAAGCCTGTTCGGATGGCTGCGCAAAAAGCCGCAGGAACCCGTCGTCGAACAGCCACAAGCCATTCCTGAACCAGCGCCGACGCCGGTCCCGGTAATAGAAGAAGCGCCCGCGCCGGTTGTTCTGCCGATTGCCGAGCCATTGCTGCAACCCAAGGTTGAAGCCGCTCCCGAATCCGTCAGCGAAATCGTCACCGAACAGCCACTGGCCCCGATAGCCGAACCGTGGTTGACCCTGCCGGTAGCCGAAGAACCCGTGGCATTGGTCGAAAATGACCTGGCTCCTCACGTGACACCACCGATTCCGGCTCCGGTAGCGTTTACGCCTGCACCGGCTCACGCGCCTGTGGTCGAAGCGATTGTTGAACCAATCGTCGTGGCCGAGCCTGTTCCCGTTGTCAGCCAGCCAGAGGTTCCGGTATTCGTTGCTCCGGTTGCTCCGGTTGCTCCGGTTGCTCAAGCGCCTGCACCCGCTCCGATTCCTGAACCGATCGCGTCGCCCGTCGAAACCCCGGTAGAACCCGTACGCACCGAAGAAACCAAAGCCGGTTTCTTCGCCCGCCTCAAGCAGGGGCTGTCCAAGACCAGCGCCAGTATTGGCGAAGGGATGGCCAGCCTGTTCCTGGGCAAAAAGGTTATTGATGACGAACTGCTCGAAGACCTCGAAACCCGTTTGCTGACCGCCGATGTTGGTGTCGAGGCCACCTCGGTGATCATTCAGCGTCTGACGCAGAAGGTTGCGCGCAAGGAGCTGGCCGACGCCGATGCCCTGTACAAATCCTTGCAAGCCGAGCTGGCAGCGATGCTCAAGCCTGTCGAGCAGCCGCTGAAAGTCACCTCGCAGAACAAGCCGTTCGTGATTCTGGTCGTCGGCGTCAACGGTGCCGGCAAGACCACCACTATCGGCAAGCTGGCGAAGAAACTGCAGCTGGAAGGCAAGAAAGTCATGCTCGCCGCCGGCGATACCTTCCGTGCCGCGGCGGTGGAGCAATTGCAGGTCTGGGGTGAGCGCAACAAGATCCCGGTGATCGCGCAGCACACTGGCGCCGACTCGGCCTCGGTGATCTTCGATGCCGTGCAGGCCGCCAAGGCCCGTGGCATCGATGTGCTGATCGCCGACACCGCCGGTCGCCTGCACACCAAAGACAACCTGATGGAAGAACTGAAAAAGGTTCGCCGGGTGATCGGCAAGCTCGACGCCGACGCACCTCACGAAGTGCTGTTGGTGCTTGATGCCGGCACTGGCCAGAATGCCATCAACCAGGCCAAACAATTCAACCAGACCGTCGAACTGACCGGCCTGGCGCTGACCAAGCTCGACGGCACCGCCAAGGGCGGGGTGATTTTTGCCCTGGCCAAGCAATTCGGCCTGCCGATCCGCTACATTGGCGTCGGCGAAGGCATCGACGATTTGCGTACCTTTGAAGCAGAACCCTTTGTCCAGGCATTGTTTGCCGAGCGGGAGCGTTCATGATTCGTTTCGAACAGGTCGGTAAGCGCTACCCGAACGGTCACGTCGGCTTGCATGAGCTGAGCTTTCGAGTCCGTCGTGGCGAGTTCTTGTTTGTCACCGGCCATTCCGGTGCCGGTAAATCCACACTGTTGCGCCTGTTGCTGGCGATGGAGCGCCCGACCAGCGGCAAGCTGCTGCTCGCCGGGCAAGACCTGAGCACCATCAGCAGCGCGCAGATACCTTTCTTGCGCCGGCAGATCGGTGTGGTGTTCCAGAATCACCAGTTGCTGTTCGATCGCACGGTGTTCAATAACGTCGCGTTGCCTTTGCAGATCCTGGGCCTGTCCAAGGCCGAGATCGCCAAGCGCGTGGACTCGGCACTGGAGCGCGTGGCACTGTCGGATAAAACCGATCTGTACCCGGGCGACCTGTCCACCGGTCAGCAGCAGCGCGTCGGCATCGCCCGCGCCATCGTCCACCGTCCGGCCTTGCTGCTGGCGGACGAGCCGACCGGTAACCTCGACCCGCGTCTGGCCGCCGAGATCATGGGTGTGTTCGAAGACATCAATCGCCTGGGTACCAGCGTGCTGATCGCCAGTCACGACCTGGCCCTGATCGCCCGCATGCGCCATCGCATGCTGACGCTGCAACGCGGTCGATTGATCGGTGACGGGGAGGCGGCCGTATGAGTGCAACACGTAGCCCCAAGGTTTCCGAGCGTGTGGCTCCGAAGGCCGCCGATCCGCAGCCGCAAAAGAAAAAACGCGATGATGACGACGGGCCGGACTTCGCCACGTTGTTCCGTGCCTGGATCGAAAGCCATCGCGCCAGTCTGGTGGACAGCCTGCGCCGCCTGGGCAAGCAGCCCATCGGCAGTTTTTTCACCTGCATGGTGATGGCGGTGGCCCTGAGCTTGCCCATGGGCCTGTCACTTTTGCTAAGTAACGTCGAGCGTCTGGGCGGTTCCTGGCAGCGCGCGGCGCAGATTTCCCTGTATCTGGACCTTGAGGCCAAGCCGGCGGAAGGTGAATCGCTGCGCGATCAGATCAAGGGCATGCCTGGCGTGGCCGATGCCGAATACGTTGGCCGGGAGCAGGCGCTGGAAGAGTTCCAGCAACAGTCCGGGCTGGGCGAGGCGCTCAAGGAGTTGCCGGAGAACCCGCTGCCAGGCGTGGTGCTGGTGACGCCGAACGAAGTCGACAAGCCGGCTCTTGAAGCATTAAGACAAAAACTATCCGAGCTGCCGAAGGTACAACAGGCGCAACTTGATTTAGTCTGGGTCGAGCGTCTGGCAGCCATCCTCAAGCTGGGTGACCGTTTTGTCTTCGGTCTGACCGTGCTTCTGGTTTCTGCATTACTTTTGGTGATAGGCAATACCATTCGTCTTCATATTGAAAACCGCCGCATAGAGATAGAAGTGATTAAACTGGTCGGCGGCACTGACAGCTATGTACGCAGGCCCTTTCTGTATATGGGCGCACTGTATGGCTTCGGTGCGGGGATTCTGTCCTGGGGCGTACTGGCGTTCGGCCTTGATTGGCTGAACGACGCGGTGGTGGGGCTGGCCGGTTTGTACGGCAGTGATTTTGCGCTGGCTGGAGTGCCAGTTGCCGACGGTCTGTCTCTCTTGCTTGGCGCGGTGCTGTTGGGGTATATCGGTGCATGGATTGCAGTCGCACGCCACCTGAGGGAGCTTGCGCCTAAGTAGTATCATTTTGCTCGTATTGACCTTTCAGCGTTTTTAGGTTTTGGGAACTTGTCTTTCGGTTTCCGGTCAATTTTCGCAGTGCTGAACTGCACGAGTTTGTAAGTCGGAGGTTTTTTCGTATGACCAATTCTTTGCAACCTGCATATGCTCTGGTCCCGGGTGCGAACCTGGAGGCCTATGTGCACACCGTCAACAGCATTCCACTGCTGTCGCCGGAGCAGGAGCGTGAACTGGCCGAGAGTCTCTATTATGAGCAGGATTTGGGGGCGGCTCGGCAGATGGTGCTCGCCCACCTGCGTTTTGTCGTACATATCGCCCGTAGCTATTCCGGCTACGGCCTGGCTCAGGCTGACCTGATCCAGGAAGGCAACGTCGGCCTGATGAAGGCCGTGAAGCGCTTCAACCCGGAAATGGGCGTGCGCCTGGTGTCCTTTGCCGTGCACTGGATCAAGGCGGAAATCCACGAGTTCATCCTGCGCAACTGGCGCATCGTGAAAGTCGCGACCACCAAGGCCCAGCGCAAGTTGTTCTTCAACCTGCGCAGCCAGAAGAAACGTCTGGCCTGGTTGAATAACGAGGAAGTCCACCGCGTGGCGGAAAGCCTCGGTGTAGAGCCTCGGGAAGTACGCGAGATGGAAAGCCGCCTGACCGGCCATGACATGGCCTTCGATCCGGCTGCCGAAGCGGACGACGACAGTGCATTCCAGTCGCCGGCCAATTATCTGGAAGACCACCGGTACGACCCGGCCCGTCAACTGGAAGATGCCGACTGGAGCGACAACTCCAACCACAACCTGCACGAAGCGCTGGAAGTGCTGGACGACCGCAGCCGTGACATCCTCTACCAGCGCTGGCTGGCGGAAGAAAAGGCCACGCTGCACGACCTGGCGCAGAAGTACAACGTGTCGGCCGAGCGTATTCGTCAGCTCGAGAAGAGCGCGATGAACAAGCTCAAGTTGTCGATCGCTGCTTAACTGGCGGCCTGGCAATAAAAAGCGCCCCGATCATTGATCCTGTGGGAGCGAGCTTGCTCGCGATGAGGTCCGAACATTCAATATAAAAGTTGAATGTCAGGCCGTCATCGCGGGCAAGCCCGCTCCCACAGTGGTTTTCAGGGTCTGAAGAATTGTGATCAGTTACTGGGACCAAGGCGCCCGGCGCGAATCGTTCAGTCCGACCAGATAGCTGTCCCCGCCCAACTGACTCATCTGCTGTCGAATCCAGCCAGCCCGGCGCGAAACGTAAGAAGTCGGATGGCCGGCGCTCCAGACCCTCGGGTTGGGCAGGACGGCGGCGAGCAGGCTCGATTGCTGGCGGCTGAGGCCTTTTGCACTCACGCCAAAGTGATGCCGGGCCGCCGCTTCGGCACCAAACACGCCGTCATCCCACTCGACGCTGTTGAGGTACACCTCAAGAATTCGCTGCTTGGGCCAGAACACTTCGATCAATCCGGTGAACCAGGCTTCCAGGCCTTTGCGCAGCCAGCTGCGGCCAGACCACAGGAACAGGTTTTTCGAAACTTGCTGACTGAGGGTGCTGGCGCCACGGATCGAACCGCCGCGCTCGTTATGGGCAAACGCCGCCTGAATCGCGCCGATATCGAAGCCCCAGTGCTCCGGGAATTTCTGGTCTTCGCCGGCAATCACCGCGACTTTCAGGTCATCGGAGATCTCATCCCAGGGTTTCCAGGTCCGTTGCAGGTCGATGGGTTCGCCATCGAACCAGGACTCGATCTTGCGCTCGACCATCAGCGTCGTCCCCGGTGGCGGCACCACGCGAAAGATCAGCACCAGCAATACGCTGCCACCCATGAACCAGAGCACGGCCTTGGTGAAATGACGGAAATAGATACGCAGCATAGAGATGGCTTGGCCGAACCCGTTGAGCGGGCCATTATACAGACCCTTTGGATCGAAACTGACTGGAGTTCTGCATGCTGCGTGGCTTTCTGATGCTGGCCGCTTTTTTCGGTTTCACCGGTGTCGGCCTCGGCGCCTTTGCCGCCCATGGCCTGAAAAACCGCCTGAGTGCCGAGTACATGGCGATTTTCCACACGGGCGTCACCTATCAACTGGTGCATACCCTGGCATTACTGGGTGTCGCATTCCTGTCCACGCAGATTCCCGGCCGCCTGATCACCTGGGCCGGCGCGTCGTTTGCCATCGGTATCCTGCTGTTCTCCGGCAGCCTGTACATCTTGACGCTGACCGGCATCAGCAAGCTCGGCATCATCACCCCGTTCGGTGGCCTGGCCTTCCTGGCGGGCTGGTTTTGCCTCGGACTCGCCGCCTGGCGGTTGAGCTGACCCTGTAGGAGCTGCCGCAGGCTGCGAT